>CAJBJW010000359.1 GCA_903953455.1 uncultured Pseudomonadota bacterium
AACATCAAGTTTGAAAGTCGCACTGCGACCGTACTGTTTATCACAACGACTAAACGGATTCGTGCGAACAAACACACTAATACAATGCACTTTCGAGTGTTGCCCCCGCAGTTTCTCAGCAGCGCGGGTACAGTATTCGCTAAGTGCCTGCGATATATCCGCCACACTCGTTAAGGGCAGCCCAAAACTACGTGAGCAGACAATTTGCTGTTTATCGGGTGACATCGGCTCAAGTTCAATACAAGACACGCCATTGAGTTCCATGACGGTTTTACTCACCGTAATGTTAAACTGTTTTTGAATCGTCTGTGGTGATTGAATCGCTAAGTCGTAAGCGGTGTGAATGCCTAACGCATTGAGCTTTTGCTGTGTTCGTGAACCAATTCCCCAAATCTCACCAACTGGCGTGAGTTGCATTAACTTATGACGACGCACGGGATCCGATAAATCAACAACGCCCTGTGTTTTTTTCCACTTTTTTGCCGCGTAATTAGCGAGTTTCGCCAGCGTCTTTGTTGGCGCAATGCCGACACTGACAGGAATGCCTGTTGATCGTTGCACTGTTTTTCTAATGCTTTGGCTATAGCTCTCAAGGTCTTCACGCATCCCTGAGAAATCCAAAAAGGCTTCGTCAATGGAATACACTTCCATACGCGGCGCAAAGCTCTCAAGCGTGGACATGACTCGCGATGACATATCGGCATAAAGCGCATAATTGGACGAAAACACAGTAATTCCATGCGTATCCACTACGTTTTGTACCTTAAAGAGTGGCGTCCCCATTTTGATGCCCAGTTGCTTTACTTCACTTGAGCGAGCCACAAAACAGCCATCGTTATTACTCAGAACCCCAACAGGCTTATCTCGTAAATCAGGACGGAATACACGCTCACAACTCACATAAAAGTTATTGCAGTCAACCAAAGCAAAGCACGTCTGTGTTTTCATTACAGCGAATGAATCACATTCGTGACCACGCCCCAAATCACCATATCGATTTCTTCATAAATCATAATGTCTGGGTAGTCTGTATTTTCAGCACGAAGTTTCCACTGCCCTGCTTCCATAATAAGTCGCTTCACCGTGAGTTCACCATCCACAGCACAAATGACAACTTTGCCTGATACTGGCTCAATTGAACGGTCAACGACCAAAATATCATTCGGAAAAATCCCAGCACCCGTCATGGAATTCCCCTGCGCACGGGCAAAAAAGGTTGCAGCAGGCTTTTGAACTAGCAATTCGTTTAAATCTAATGTCTTTTCAATGTAGTCATCAGCAGGCGAAGGAAATCCTGCAGATACCTTGCCCATAAATAACGGCAGAGGGCGCTTTTTTAATTTTATTGCGGGATGCAAAATTTTATCAGCGTGATACTTTGCCAATATTTCGATGGGCACATCTTCATTTGGAATCAAAATAGCGCGAGTCACGGTCGCTATAGGTTGCATTGTCGCATTTGTCATGTTGAGTTGGAGGCTGTAATGTCAATTCAATTTGATTCTATTTTTTTCATACTACTACATATTGCATCAAGGGGAAATACGGGCTAGTTTTCCTTCATCCGTTGAAATGTACAAAAGGCCATCTATGCCCTGCCTGACATGACGAAAGCGCCATTTCAAATCAGTGAGTAACGCTTCTTGACTCACCACACGATGATTGTCAATAACGAGTCTTTGCAATTGTTGACTACTCAGTGCCGCAACGAACAAATTACCTTTCCATTGCGGAAAAATTTCACCATCGTAAAAACCAATACCTGAAGGTGAAATTGACGGCACATAATAAGCTATTGGCTGCTGCATACCGGCTTTACTTGTTCCTTCACCAATGCTCATCCCATAATATTCACGCCCATAGGTGATGACCGGCCATCCGTAATTTTGACTTGGCTTAATTAAGTTGATTTCATCCCCGCCTAATGGACCAAACTCCGCTTCCCACAACTCACCTGTCTGCGGATGAATAACTAAGCCTTGGGGATTGCGATGTCCTAAACTCCAAATTTCAGGCCTCGCACCTGCGGTATCAACGAATGGGTTGTCACTGGAGATACTACCATCGTCGTTGAGTCGCAAAATTTTACCATTGTCAAAACTTAGACTTTGGGCTTTATCGCGCTCATTACGCTCGCCCATCGACAGAAATAAATGCCCCTGACCATCAAACTCAATGCGCCCACCAAAGTGAATACGATTGTCATTAGCTTCAAATGCAGTGAACAAAACTTCTAAGTGCGTTAATGCCCCATCGGCAAGTTCTGCGCGGGCAAGTCGCGTTGTCATACCACTAGGTAATGCAACCGAATACGTCAAATAAAGCCAATGTGTACTGTTAAACTTTGGATGAACGCGAACATCAAGTAAACCGCCCTGCCCCGTGGCCGCTACTTCTGGAATGTTTTTAATGGTTATCACGTCATGCGTATTGACGTTAAGCTGTTTTAACTCCCCATCGCGCTGAGTGAATACGATATTGCCACTGGGTAAAAAGTCAAAACCCCAAATACAATCCTTTTGCTCCGTTAGCACATCAATCTTGAAAGATTGCCCCGCTGACTCGTAGGCGTAACCTTGTGATTGCAACAAAAGGAATAAAAGGGAACAAGAAACGGTTCGCAACATCATGCTTTATCTCCCACATCAATTTTTAATACCCAAATACGATGGATTCTATGTTCACTAACTGAGAATTATCAGCCACTAGAGTCTTGGTTTAAATATGGCTCGGTGACACGCAAACAAAACCATCATTGTTATTGTGAACCATGGGGTCACACCAAACTGCTTTTTAACTGAGAAACCACCGCAGGTGAAATACGATAGCCAACCTGATTAAGTTGACTAATAACAGCCTCAGCATCACTAATCAATCCTTTGCGTTGCGCGGTAAACACGATCGCTGCCGTTCCAATAATCATTAATCCTTTGCGAATAGCTTGTTTACGTGCCAACGCATCATCAAGAATTAATAACGTGTTTTCTTTATTTTGCAAGGCGTATTCAATACTAGAAAGCTCCCCAAGTCCCAAGCTTTTGGATAAAGCATGAGTAAAATCGGGATTATCAACACATTTCAACCAGCCTAACGTAATGACCTGCTTAATTAACACCGCATCATCAGATTTAACGCGTAAACATTCATCCGCAACCGCTTGCGTGAGGGAGATTTCAGAAAACAGATCCTTGAGTATATGTAGGTGCTTAATCTTGGCCAACGCTATTAGATGTCCCGCATCAGCAATTACGACACCCATGAATCAATAACACTCATTTCGTTAGCCGTCTGTCGATCTGGCTTAACAATATCAATATCCAACTGCGATAAATGGTCTATAAATTCAGACAAACTTAACCCACTCATCTTTGCCGCCGCTCCTAATGACAACACACCATCTTTGAATAAAGTCGAAGCCAAGGCAGGTTTTAGCTGTGAATTTAAATCACCAAGCGAGCTTTTAAGATTGAATAATAACGCATTGGGTGAATTGCCCTTTAGGATTAAGACTGGCTCTAGCTCTGCCTGCCTAAGTGCTTCAGAAGGATTGCGTTTCAAGTTCCGCACGTTTGTTGCATACATAATTTATACTCCCAAATAAAGCAGAAAGTGTAGTCCGCGTATTGAGTGAACGCAAGGATATTCAATAGTACAAGACCTACTTTTGACGGACAAAGCATTGCCACTACCAAGCCTTATTTATCTTTACCTAACTACCGATAGCTTGCGTTAAGTCTTATTAACGCAAGCTATGATTGATTCATATTTTTGGTATATCTCAAAATTCAGATTTAAAACAGTCAAATCTAGTTTTCTTCTTATTGCTTGTTAATCGAATACTGACTATCAAAGACCTAGAAAAATTGTTAAATTTGTCTGCCTTTGTATATACTAAAAAAATATTCTTAAAAAGCATTATTCCCAGTAGAAAACACAACAGAAAATACGCATAAATGAAGACCATAAATACAATAACTTATGATAAAGAAGAATTGGAATTATTAGATTTTATAGAAAATGAAGCACCTAATAGTGTTCCTCATGTTGCCATGGAAATTGAACGATTAAAAGGTGCAGTGAAATCGAAATTATCTAAAAGAAAAACAATCAATTTGCGACCATTAGAAAACGATTTGGAAAAAATAAAAACAGAAGCAATTAAAGCCGGAATGCCTTATCAAACATTAATTAGGTGCTATTATTCATCAATATGTTAACGGTAATATCGCCAAATAAAGTACCAATAATT
>CAJBJW010000360.1 GCA_903953455.1 uncultured Pseudomonadota bacterium
AGCAGACGGCCTTCACCCCAACGAAAAAGGCCAACCTGCCATTATGAATAAGGTATTAACGGAAGTTTTGCCATTGCTGAAATGAGTGCATTGAAAGCAGGATATGTCATTTGCGTTTTATGAGTGGCAGTGGTATATTTTGAGCCAGCACGTCCAACGGAAACCTGCCGTTAGCCTCCAGAAATGGATGATGAGCTTTAGTGAAGTTGGTTACTTCATGACGTGCTATTTATCTAATTCGTTCAAACTTTTTACGTATTTCTTTTTCAGCTTTTTCATCTGTTTGATAAATCAAACTTAAAATATAAACCTCACTACTATCTTGCGTAACCTTTAGCGCGGCGCGATAGGTTCTACCTTCTACTTTTAATAAAATATAACGTCTATTGCTTGTCGGATAAACTTCACCACACTCGATAATTTCTGGTAATTTTTTATAGTCATCTATTCCGATATCTGGATGGCTAATTTTGTGTGTTTCAAGTGATTCTTTCGACATCAAAACAACAGATGATTTAGTACCTAAAATAGTCATATCACTCTCACTTAAAGCACCAACAATAAAGTTACCCTTCACATCATCGTTATAGTAGAAATTATTAAATATCTGGCTACATATTGCATCTTTTACAGTATTTAAGGCATTTTCATGTATTGTCATTGCTTTATTTTTCTCAATTTCACAATGTCAACTCTAACACTTTGTTAACACGTTTCAATGCCATTCTCGCGACATTTAAAATTCTCCCCAACTTTTTATAATCAAACTATTCAAGGCTATTTTAAATAAAAACCGCTTTATCCCTCCTCCAAATACACATTTTTCAAACTTACATAATGCGACGCGGAGTAGCGCAAAAATTCTTTTTCACTCTCACTCAAAGGGCGACTTTGTTTCGCGGGCGATCCAACATATAAATAGCCGCTTTCAAGTCGTTTATTTGGCGGCACAAGTGCCCCCGCGCCCAGCATGACATAATCCTCCAAAACAGCATCATCCATAATAATCGCGCCTATGCCAATTAAACAATAATTACCTACTGTGCAGCCATGAATCACCGCACGATGTCCAATGGTGACATCCGTTCCAATAGACAGCGGATGCCCTTGCTGAGAAAATTTTCCTTGATGTGACACATGCAGCACCGCGCCATCTTGCACGTTTGTATTGTTGCCAATCGTGATTTGTTCCACATCACCGCGCACCACCGCTGTGGGCCAAATCGATACGTCATCGCCCAAAATCACTGCGCCAATGACAATAGCACTGTCATCAATATAAACATTTTCGCCTAATGTTGGCATTTGATTTCGAAAACTTTTTAGCGTCATTGCACACTCCCTTTTGAATGAAACTGACTATTGAATAGAAGGTTGTTAAAATAGAGCGAATGTTTCCTTTCTTTGCTTTCCCTTTTCAAAATAGACATCAAAATGACGACTACCGGTAATTTGTATATTATTTCTGCGCCATCGGGCGCAGGGAAAACCAGCTTAGTAAAAAAACTCATTGCAACCGTTGAAAACCTTATTGTATCGGTATCACACACCACGCGCCAGAGTAGAGAAGGCGAAATTCACGGCAAAGATTATTTCTTTGTCAATGTTGACGATTTTCGCGCCATGCAAAATGACAACGCGTTTTTAGAATCTGCGCAAGTGTTTGATAACTTTTATGGCACTGCGAAAAAAACGGTTGAAACGAATTTAGCGCAAGGTGATGACGTCATTTTGGAAATTGATTGGCAAGGCGCTAAACAAGTGCGTGACCTTATGCCAAATAGTTATTCGATTTTTATTCTCCCCCCTTCAACACAAATACTACGTGAGCGCCTTGAAGGCCGCGGCAAAGATTCCATGGAAATTATCGATCGACGTATGCAAGACGCCGTGGCTGAAATGTCACATTACGGAGAATTTGATTATCTAGTGGTCAATGACGATTTCAATACCGCCTTAAATGAACT
>CAJBJW010000361.1 GCA_903953455.1 uncultured Pseudomonadota bacterium
AGCACGAGTTAGCAAATCATTAATCACTAAAAAATAATTCATTGGGATTTAATTGTGTCTATTGTTGTTCCTTCTCATTTACCGCACCTGTTAATTGTAGATGACAATCCAAATATCGTTCATTTGCTTGCCACCATCTTTTCTGACGAATACAGTGTCTCTTTTGCCACTAACGGACAAAAAGCGTTAGAAATGATTAGCAATGAAAAACCTTGTGTCATCCTGCTCGATGTCATGATGCCTGAAATAGACGTTTATGAGCTATGTAAACAATTAAAAAGTCATCCACAAACCGAAAATATCCCCATTATTTTTATCACAGCAAAATCCACTACTGATGATGAAATTCAAGCATTAAAACTAGGCGCCGCTGATTTTATTACAAAACCGATTAGTCCTGCTGTTGCGAAAATGCGCGTAAAAAATCAAATTAAAAATGCGTATTCTCAAAAATTTAGCGCAATTGCAATTGATTCACTCGCCTTCGCCATGTTGATTGTCGATAGTCAAGGAAAGGTCAACTATGCAAATGCGCATTTACTGGATTTACTTGAAACAAAAATCAAGGGGTTAGCAATTAAAAATGGGCAGTTAGTGGCAACCACACTCAATCGTAAAGAAAAATTAAATGAATTTATTCAAGCCGCCACCAGTCCTCACCCTTTAAAAAACGCAATGTTTTTAAATGAAGATAATTAGGCGTGGCAAATGTTTATTACTCCACTACCACCCACGCTCTCGTTAACGAATAATGTTTCACCATCACTCGCCCTTATTTTAATTTCGAATGCTAATGATAATTTTTCAGAGCTTAACATGATGGGAAAACTTTATGATTTATCTCCCGCAGAGCTGCGCGTTGCCTCAGCATTAGTGGCAGGAAAATCGCCTTTGGAATACGCAAATGAGGTAGGATTGACATTGACATCCTCCCCGCCCTAAAGGGAGCGGGGATTCCCAATATCGCTATTGAGACTTCCTAATTCAACGAGAATAACTTACGCAGATTGACTACACAAGATTGACACTCTCTCCAAAGGCTAACCCCGCAAGTCCTGCGGTTCTTATGTTTTTTGCCGCATTAATATCGCGGTCATGTGCGGTGTTGCATTCGGGGCAAACCCACTCTCTTACGCTTAAATCTAAGCGCGAAAGTGTGTACCCACAACACGAACAGCGTTTAGAACTTGGAAAAAACTGGTCAATTTTGACTAATTTTCGACCAGCCCAATCGGCTTTGTATTCGAGTTGTGTCACAAATTTACCCCAACTGGCATCCGCAATGTGTTTACTCAATTTAGGGTTTTTTATCATGTTTTTTACACGCAACGATTCAACGCAAACCACTTGGTTATCGTTAATTAGTTCACGGGTCAACTTGTGTAAGTTGTCCAATCGGCAATCAGAGATTTTGGTATGAAGTTTAGCCACTTTCAATTTAGCTTTGGCGCGATTCGCAGAGCCGAGTTTTTTCTTACTCAATCTGCGTTGCGCCTTAGTCAAACGGATGGCGTAATTCACTGTATGGCAGGGATTGTCGATTTTGATACCGTTGTCAGTAACAAACAAATGCTTAATTCCTACGTCAATACCAACGGTTTTGTCGGTTTTTGGCAGGATTTGATTTTCAAACTCGCACAGGCACGAAACAAAGTAACGCCCTGCACAGTCTTTGGAAATATTGATAGTGCTTGGTTTGCAAGGCAAATCACGCGACCAGCGAATATCGAGCGGCTCTTTGCTTTTGGCAAGATAGATTTTACCGTCTGTGTATTTAAAAGCACTTTTGGTGAATTCAGCCGATTGTTTGCGGTCTTTCTTTTTGAAAACAGGGTATTTCGCTCTGCCCTCAAAGAAATTTTTAAACGCGGTTTGCTGGTGCCTCAAGCATTGTTGCAATGGCACACAAGAGACATCGTTCAAATAAGAGAATTCGGAAAGTTTTTTAATTTCAGTCAACTTAGCACTGGCTTGAATATAACCGATTTTTTCTTGCGCTTGATAGTACGCATCAGTACGCCAACGCAAAATGGTGTTATAGGCTTTACGAACACAGCCAAACGTTTGAGCAAGCAAAGTCACTTGTTCGTCAGTTGGGTAAAATCTGTATTTATATGCTCTATTTTTCATTCCTCACACTTTAATATAAAAAATGTGAAAAGTAAAACTTAATAAGAGGAATTATTTATGTACAACGAAAATCAAAAGCACTCCTTTTCTCCCCCACCTAAAGGAAGGGGTATCTCGGAGCTAAATAAATGAACAGCGTGCGTACGCAATTAAAGAACCTATACAGCAAAACCTACACTCACAGACAATCTGAGCTAGTAGCGCTCTTGAGTAAAACGCCTCCGTTAAAACAGTGAATTTTGTCAGTGTTTATTCGCAGGCAA
>CAJBJW010000362.1 GCA_903953455.1 uncultured Pseudomonadota bacterium
ATCAAGATACCCTTTAAATCCTGCGTAGCGCATCCCACTATACGGAAACCAATTAGGCTCTTTAGGTAAATGTGAAAAATTCACTAAACCAGAAACACTATAACTAAAACTCAGTAAGCCTTCTGCACCATGATAACGACCAAAACCACTTTTCTTAACCCCACCAAACGGCAACGCTGGATGACCGATGTTTTTGAGCACATCATTGATTGCCCATGCGCCTACCTGTAATTGTCGCGCCACTCTCTCTGCCTTGACAAGATCATCACTCCAAACACTCGCGTTAAGACCAAAAGGCGTATCGTTAGCCAATGTAACGACTTCAGTTTCATTATCAAATGACCTGATGACAAGCATTGGAGCGAAGGATTCTTCACGCATAATGCGCATAGCATCGGTAACATTCCATAACACAATCGGATTGACGAAGTTCCCTTCTTTAATAACTAAAGGGCCAGATGCTTTTGCACCCAGTAAAACAGCATCATCGTAATGCGCCTGCATGAGTTGAATTTGAGCCGATATGGTCATCGCACCCATGTCATTTTCAACGCCTCGCCCGACACGTATTTGAGTCAAGTTATCAAGTAATTTTTCTAAAAATTGATCATGACATTTTTGTTGAACGTATAATCGCTCAACGGATACGCATACCTGACCACTATTACAAAACGCGCCATACAATGCAGCATGCGAAGCCCTCTCAAGATTGGCATCCTCAAAAACAATCATCGCATCTTTACCGCCAAGCTCAAGTAAAACGGGAATTGGATGAGCGGCTGCACGTTTCATCACATGTTGACCCGCAGTTAATCCACCCGTAAAAAATACCATATCAGGTCCAGCATCAATTAACTGCTGAGCAATTGCTTTATCACCAATCACCCATTGCACTAATCCCTCAGGTAAATCGAGTTGATTAAATAGCTTATAAATATATTTTCCCACCGGCAAACTATATTCAGAGACTTTAAACACAACGCCATTACCTGAAAATAAAGCCGTTAACAGTGGAGAAACGGTTAATTGAAAGGGATAGTTCCATGGGGAAATAATGGCAATGACACCAAAAGGTTGTCGATAAATTTTTGCGCTAGTGGCAGGAAACAAAAAAGGGGATGTTGCTATGTTACGATCAGCCAAAATAGATGTCGCGTTCTTGAGATAATAATCAAGTAAACTGACTACAGGAAGTATATCACCCAGCAACGCCTCAGTTGGAACCTTACCCGCGGTTTCACTTATACATTCACTTAGCGCATCCATATCGCCAAGGATGTCATCACGTAATTTAGTCAGTATTTGTACACGTTTTTTGATTGGCACATTAGCCCATATTTTAGCGGCTTCTCGACATTGCTCCAGTTTCTTTACAATAGCTTCCTTTTGCGTAATGTCATCTATGTCTAATACTCGATTATCAAAAGGTGATTTACTCGTTATGACCATCATAATAAAAAAGCCTACTTTTTAAGCCAGCGACTATGATTAACAGGAGTGAATGAAACACCATGTTGTTTTGAAATTAAATCTGATGATATACGAGCGGACTCATAAATTGTTGGTAAACCACTACCTGGATGGGTTCCACCGCCTACCAAATAACAGTTCCCCAATTCCTCAAATCGATTATGAGGACGCCAATACAACATCTGACTAAATTTATGCGCCAGACTAAACGTAGCGCCTTTGTAAACAGATTCATGCTCTTGCCAATCCATTGGGGTAATGATTTTTTCGCATTCAATATGCGAGCGTAAATCATCAAGCCCCATTCGCTCACTTAGCGCATCTAACACTTTCTCGCGCACTGTTGCACAATGATCTGACCATTCAAGTTGACTGTCGTTATTTGGCATAGGAACCAAGATATAAAGCGCAGATTTTCCTTCTGGTGCGAGACTATCATCATTGATTGACGCATTTTGCACATAAAACGAAAAATCATCACTGAGGGTCTTATCATGAAAAATATGTTTAATATTACTACGATAATCACCTGCAAAAACAATGGTGTGATGCGCTATATCGTAAACTTTATCCAGCCCCAAATACAACATGAATGTGGAACACGAATAATCGAGTTTTTCTAGCTTATCAGGTGTATATTTTTTTAAAATATTTTTATCTACTAAATGAGTCATCGCGTGTCCAAAATCCGCATTAATGATGACCTCATCCGCAAAAATAGACTCACCATTTTCAAGCTTCACGC
>CAJBJW010000363.1 GCA_903953455.1 uncultured Pseudomonadota bacterium
ATATAAAAAAGCATGTGATGGGGGATATACTTTAGGATGTTTTGGCTTGGGGTTGTTGTATGAATACGGAAAAGGCGTAAGGCAAAATACACAAAAAGCACTTGAGTTATATGGAAAAAGCTGTGATATGAGAAATCAATACGGCTGTGATATGTATGCAAAACTTAAAAAAGGTAGGTAAACCATCCCCAAATACCCAACAAAAAAACATATTATTCACCACCAATTCAACGCGCAACACCAGTTTCAATAACCATTCGGCACGCTGTTCTAACGCTTTAATTTTACGTGAACGTAGAGAAAATGTGGCTTGTGGCTGTTTAATTGAACATTAGGCTATCAAAATAGCGTTTGAGTTTGACTGGGTTGGTGTGAGTAGCTGGATTGGTTGCTGCGTTGCTTAAACTGGCGTTATTTAAAAAACGTAAGTAATTTTCTTATTGGATTTCAATTAAATTATGTAATTCAATTGGTTATGCAGAATAGTTTAAAAAAGTCACACACATATAGTAATAGAACATATTTGTTTTCTATTTGTTGTTTTATAAAAAATACAAGTGTAGTGAAGAACAATACGAGCGTAAGTGAGTGTTGTGATGAAGTGAGCTTGTTAGCATGCAGCGTAGCTGCTGCTTTCTAATTCAACTTCAATGTTTCATCTTCAACTCAATCAAGTCGTGCGTTTCAATTTCTTTGTATTCAAATGCCAAAACGTATTGCCTGTTTGGTTATGAATGTCTGCGTGAATCTTTTTTAGTGCTTTATTGTTCAGTTCTCTTTTTAAAACAATTGCATCATGTATATTAGCGAGGACTGTTAAGCCTTGTAATTTGGCGTTTGCTCTAACAATATTCATCACACGTGTTTCCTCGTTTTGATACAGATAAGCGAGTGTCTTTTGGCGTTTGAGTTTGTCTTGCTTGTTTAGTAAAAAGGACTGATTAAGCAAATCGGGTTGATTGACTTTGGCTAAATCCATAATGGTCTTGTTGAGTATTTTCTGTTCGTCAATAAATTCAACAATGGGTGCGAACTGCAAGAATCGCTCGCATTCGTCAGTTTCCTTAAAGATTGTGCCCATTGCTTGTTTGCAATAAACGCCATTGTGATTGATGTAACTATGTGAGGATTTTCTTGCACCAAAGTTCAACGCAGTCATTGCTTCTTTTATCAATTTGATTTGCTGCTCGTCGCTGTAATAATTGTTACTAAATACGTGGGCTTTAATGGCATTTATTAACACGGACTTATTAAGCCAATACTGATGACAGCGCGGAAAAGCATATTCAATTGTTTTACCTTTTAATTTTTTATGACTATCAATGCACGTTTGCGCATAGCCCAACTTCCAAGCAATCACACTGCTACGCATGTCATATTCAAAGCTATTGCCGAGCATAGCTTCACGTAGGTCTTTGCGTATATTTTGAACGCTTAAGCCTTCATAATAAGTGCGTCCAAAGCTGCTGTATTTCTTTTTTTGATAGTAGATATTTTTTTCATGTTGAGCAGCAGCCAAAATACGTGTTGCTTGAGTGATGACCGTTTTATCGCTACGACTGAGCGTGGCGTTGCTGCTGAGTAATTTGATGTAATTACTTAGTGAATCAACGTCAACGTTGCAGCAATCATAATCATTTGCAAGCTGCTGAGCTGACAATTTATCAAAGTTCGGGTGTAGTTCTTTAAATGCTGTTTCAGAATTGTTGCTGTCATCAACCGTGCTTAACGTAATTAAATGCGAGGGAGCAATAATTGATGGACCTTTGTTACTGCCACCAATAGCGCCAAGTTGAACGGTTTTATGTAAACTCAGCTTATTGCTTTCAAGCCATTTGTGCAGACGTAACTTTTCGCTGCCGATACGCGGACTTTTTTCATTTAGCTTAAACAAGGAAATGGAGTAAACACCAAAACTTGGATTGTATGGCGTAATTCCATTTAACTCTGTTTGATTGAGCATTTTTTCAAATAATTCAACGTACTTATCAAGTGCCTTTTGAGCTGCATTTGCTTTGGGAAATGCTACTTTTAATGAAGTAAGTACAATTGGGTCAACATCAATTTTAATCATGCCAAATCTCGCGTAACGTGTTGTTTCAGAATCGGGTGCTGCTTTTAACAGTATGAAATATCTTACATTAAAAAAGTAACATACATATAGTAAAATATATTTCTGTATTGATTTGAATTAGAAAAAATACAAGTGAAGTGAAGAGCAATGCGAGCGTAAGCGAGTGTTGTGATGAAATGAGCTTGTTAGCATGCAGCGTAG
>CAJBJW010000364.1 GCA_903953455.1 uncultured Pseudomonadota bacterium
CATCACGAATCATTTTATCGTCTGGCGGTTCGATAAAAGGAAAATCGGCAATATCACCCAAATTTAACGCGGTCATCTGTAAAATAACGGCGGATAAATTTGTCCGCATGATTTCAGGTTCAGTAAATGGCGGACGCGCTTCGTAATCTTCGCGTGAATACAGCCGAATACAAATCCCTTCGGCAACACGCCCACAACGCCCAGCGCGTTGGTTTGCACTCGATTGCGAAATTCGCTCAATAGGTAATCGTTGAATTTTACTGCGCGGACTATAGCGACTGATTCGCGCATGACCCGTATCAATCACACCCCGAATATTAGGTACCGTTAATGAGGTTTCCGCGACGTTTGTTGATAATACAATGCGGATTTTGCCGCCTTTGGGTTTAAAAACACGCTCTTGCTCGCTCACACTGAGTTTGGAATACAGTGGCAAAATTTCATATTGATTGGGATGATGTTTTTTAAGTGACTCGGTGGTTTCACGGATTTCATGCTCGCCACTCAAAAAAATCAACATATCACCTCTCAAATCACGAGAAAGCTCATCCACGGCATCTAAAATAGCATGTTGCAAATCATCCGTCGTTTCGTCTTCCTCATCCTCTTTCGCTTCGATAGGACGATATCGCATTTCAACAGGATACGTTCGACCTGAAACTTCAATAATGGGCGCATGGTTAAAATGCGCTGAAAAACGCTGAGTATCAATGGTTGCCGATGTCACAATCAATTTTAAATCGGGGCGTTTAGGCAATAACCATTTCATGTACCCCAGTAGAAAATCGATATTTAAACTACGTTCGTGCGCTTCATCAATGATAATGGTGTCATACTGACTTAAAAACGGATCATTTTGCGATTCTGCCAGCAAAATACCGTCTGTCATTAATTTAATTAATGAATCCGCATGCGTTTTATCATTAAAGCGAATTTTATAACCGACGGATTTCCCAATTGACTCACCAAGTTCTTCAGCAATACGATCTGCAACCGTACGCGCTGCAATTCGACGTGGCTGAGTATGACCAATAAATCCTGCGGCGCCACGCCCTATTTCTAAACAAATTTTAGGTAACTGCGTTGTTTTTCCTGAACCCGTTTCGCCACACATAATCACGACTTGATTGTTTTTTATCAACTGAGCAATATCATCCTTTTTACCTGTAACAGGTAAATCAGGAAAATTTAATGCAGGGAAACTTGCACGACGTTTTTCATATTGCGCAGATGATGTGTCAACGCGACGACGCAGCGTATCAAAAGCAGAAAATTCAGCTTTTTTATTGCGACGCAATGCATCAAGTTGACGCTTCAATCCATGACGGTCTTTTGCTAAACAGAATGGAAGTTGTTTTGAGAGCTGTGTAATTAAATCGGAGGTTAACATCAAAAATGCCGCACAAATAAAAGCGATTATACGTTATCCTTCTTGTAATTTGTGATGTAGCATCATATAAACATCACTTTCAATCAGGAGCCTTATCGAGCATTTCAACACTTACTGACATATTTAACGCCAATACGGCAGGGCCAAATTGATTAAAAATAGCCACATCCGTGGCGTCACGTCCATACGCCACGCGAACGCGCCCACCCTTTGGTTTCTTTTGCGTAGGATCAAACGTGTACCATCGTCCACCGACATACGCTTCAAACCACGCGTGAAAATCCATCGGTTCAAGTCCGTGCAGATATCCCACCACCATCCGCGCTGGAATACAAAGTCCGCGACAAAGTGCAATGCCAAGGTGGGCAAGTTCACGACAAACGCCTTCACGTTGCTGATTCACTTCCACTGCAGATAGCTGAAAATGTGTAGAATTTGAATTAAAGCGAATGTTTTTCTGTATCCACAATACAATTTCACTGACCTGATCGTAACCCGGTTTTGCGTCACCGACAATTTCTCGCGCCAAATCAACAAAACGATCCGATTCGCAGTAGCGTGTAGGCAGTAAATAAGTCAGCACATTGTCAGGCAAATACTCAATATTTTCAAACGGTGCGCCAGCACATACATCAATATCCTCAGCCGTTAAAATATCTGATGATGTATGAATGGAAAAATCACCTGAAGATGCAATTAAACGCTGACAAAGATTGCCGTAGTTATCGGTAAACTCAACTACAGGCACACTAGGTTTGACTGTATAAGATTCACGAGAAACCCACTGCTCAACGCCACTACGCGGACGAAGCATGAGTATAAAAGGCGTTTCAATACTGAGTTCAAAAGTCATAATACAGCCGGTTCTAAGCCACATTGCATTTTTCCTTTTGTTTGCGAAGTCATTACTATCACATGGGATTTAATAAAATCCCGTTTTTATTTTTCCATAAGTGTTGTTAAAAGATTTGCAAGTGTTGCAAAATCTTCTGCTCCACGACTTTTTGGGGCATAATCACGCACCGGTTTCGCACTTCCAAAGGCTTCTGCTAATTTAATATCACTACGAATACCTCCCAAAACGCGCAAGGTACCAAATTGACGTGTCATTTGTGAATTTATATCACGATGTTGACGCACATTACCTGCCACCATCATGGGTAAAAAACCTAAGATTTTTAGGGTTGGATTTTGCTCTGATATGATTTTGAATAAAACACGTACTAATTGACGTACCCCCTCAAAAGAAAGAGGATGTGGAACATACGGAACGAGCACCCAAGTCCCCGCACATAGCGCATTTAAAAGAAGATTATCTAATGAAGGTGGTGTATCAACAATCACTAAGTCAAATTTTTCAGACACCGCGTCTTGGCTCAACGCTCTCAAAAGTAATTGTTGATCGTGGCCACATCTGTCATGCTGAAAAGCCGTATTAGCTGGCAATAATGAAACATTTTTAACACACGTTTGACGTATGCAGTCTAAAATCGACCAGTTGGACTGCGTAAACATATCGTGAACAGTCGACTCACCTACATTCACCTTCACCCCTAAACCCACCGCGCAATGCCCTTGCGAATCTAAATCGATAAGCAACACTCGCTGACCTGAAGCTGCAAACTCACAAGCAAGATTCACCGACACAGTGGTTTTTCCTGCACCACCTTTTCGATTACTAATGACTAAAACGCGCACGCGCTCACTCATAAACTTAATGTTTCTTGAATCACATCTTGTAGTTGCTGATGTGTAAAGGGTTTTTGCAAAATACCTTTCACGCCTAACATTTCAGCTGAATCTAAATTAAAACCGGCTGTAATTGCCCGTCTACCACCTGAAATAGCAATAATGGGCAATTCAGGATTCGCATTAAGTAATTCCATAATCACCTCTATGCCATCTTTATTTGGCATTATGATATCGGTAATAATTAAATCCGGTTTAAATTGATGAAAGCTTCTCACACCCTCCTCACCATCTTGTGCCATGAAAACTTGATGACCATCACGTGTTAGCATCTTTTTTAATAAATCACGCAATTGTTCTTCATCGTCAATTACTAATATTTTTGCCATAAATAAAACCTTTCAGAAAAAATAAAACTACCACATTCTCACATAATGCCACAAATTAGAAAAGCTCAAATTTAGGTGGAGCATATTCAGCACTGCGCGGTGATGACTGAATCTATTCGATGCATTTTCAGCGAGAGCCATAGTAATTGTCCTTTAAAAGTTTAAAATTTATGAGAGATCGGTTTTTTTAATTGGATATGACTAAACTTCTCCCATCAGCCACATTAAAATAGATTTCAATATTCTTGTTACAGTTTTTAAGGCTACCTATCCATACATTTTCGTTTAGCAAGCAAATCACGGTAAACGTATTGCTTAGAATTTGCTATAATCCACCCATTATTTATGGTGTAACTTTTAAAGATTATATAAAAACAATTTTTGCACCAAAAATACCACTCATTCATTTTTGCAACACTTAAAAATAGAGAGCCATGTCAAACTTCGCTAAAGAAATTATTCCCGTTAATCTCGAAGATGAGATGAAGCAGTCCTACCTTGATTACGCGATGAGTGTCATTGTTGGGCGTGCACTACCTGATGTGCGTGATGGATTAAAACCCGTACATCGACGCGTGCTTTATGCTATGAGTGAATTAGGAAATGATTGGAATAAATCCTACAAGAAATCCGCACGCGTTGTCGGGGATGTCATCGGTAAATACCATCCTCATGGTGATACTGCTGTTTACGACACAATGGTTCGTATGGCCCAGCCATTTTCAATGCGGCACATGCTAATTGATGGACAAGGCAATTTCGGTAGTGTTGACGGTGATTCTCCTGCTGCGATGCGATACACTGAAGTACGTATGGCTAAAATCGCCCATGAAATGCTCGCCGATATAGACAAAGAGACCGTCGATTTCACCCCCAACTATGATGAATCCGAGTCTGAACCTGCTGTTCTACCAACGCGTATTCCAACGTTACTAATTAATGGATCATCGGGCATTGCTGTTGGAATGGCAACGAATATTCCCCCACACAATCTCAGTGAAGTAATTAGTGCGTGTTTAGCCTTAATTGACGACCCTAATCTCACCATTGCCGACTTGATGACACATATTCATGGCCCTGACTTCCCGACAGCTGGTTTTATAAACGGGGCTGCGGGCATTGGCCATGCTTACGAAACAGGACGCGGAAAAATTTATTTACGTGCGCGTTGCCACTTTGAACCTATCGGGGATAGCTCACGCGAAGCAATCGTGACAACTGAACTTCCCTATCAAGTCAACAAAGCGCGCTTACTTGAAAAAATCGCAGAACTAGTTAAAGAAGGTAAATTAGAAGGGATTTCAGGCCTACGTGACGAATCTGACAAAGATGGCATGCGCATGGTTGTCGAACTCAAACGTGGTGAAGTAGCTGAAGTAGTTTTAAATAATCTTTATAAACAGACACAATTTCAAACTGTTTTTGGCATGAATATGGTTGCACTACTTAACGGTCGCCCCTATTGCTTAAACTTAAAAGAAATTCTGGATGCATTTATCAATCATCGTAGAGAAATTGTTACTCGTAGAACCGTCTATTTGCTTCGTAAAGCCCGTGAACGCGCTCATATTTTAGAAGGTTTAGCAATTGCACTCGCTAACATCAATGAAATGATTGAATTGATTAAGGCTGCAAAAACACCTGCTGAAGCTAAAGAAGGTTTATTAGCTACGCTATGGGAAGCCGGTCTTGTTTTATCACTGATTGAACGCACCAATGCCGTTGATTCACGCCCTGATAATTTAGCGCTTGAATTTGGATTAGCAGGTAATTTTTATCGCTTATCCGAAGCACAAGCACAAGCCATTTTAGAATTGCGTTTGCATCGGTTAACTGGCTTAGAACAAGAAAAAATCGTCAACGAATACACACAATTGCTCGAGCAAATTGCATTTTATTTGCATATCCTAGCGGATGATTTACGCTTAATGGAAGTGATACGTGAAGAGTTAGTCGCCATAAAAGAACAATACAGTGAACCTCGCCGTACTGAAATCATGATAAATCAATCGGATTTAACCAATGAAGATTTGATTACAGAAGAAGATATGGTAGTCACTGTTTCTTATGAAGGTTATGTCAAAGCGCAACCTTTAAGTGACTATCAAGCCCAGCATCGAGGTGGACGTGGCAAATCAGCCACAGCGACAAAAGAAGCGGACTTTATCGAGCAACTTATTGTTGCCAATACGCACGACACTATTCTCTGTTTTTCATCAAAAGGTAAAGTTTACGCACTGAAAGTTTATCAACTCCCCATTGCAAGTCGCGCATCGCGTGGTAAACCTTTCGTCAATTTACTGCCTTTAGAAGCGAACGAAAAAATTAACGCATTTTTAGCGACACGTGATTATGACGAAAATAAATTCGTCTTTATGGCAACTTCTGCAGGCACTGTTAAGAAAACACCGTTAAGTGAATTTGCCTATCAGCGAACAAGCGGCAAAATCGCCATTGATTTACGCGAAGAAGACACGTTAATTGGCGTGGCCATCACCGATGGCCAGCAAAATATCATGCTCTTTAGCAGCAATGGTAAAGCTATTCGCTTTAATGAAGCCGATGTTCGTTCAATGGGGCGAGGTGCTGCCGGTGTACGTGGATTTAGATTAACAGAAGATCAAAAAGTGATTTCACTGATTGTTGCTTCAGAAGGCGATGTGCTAACTATTACAGAAAATGGATTTGGTAAACGGACAATTGTTGATAAATTTCGTCATCAAGGACGCGGCGGTTCAGGTGTTATTGCGATGCAAACCTCGGAGCGAAATGGCGAAGTCATTGGTGCATTACTCGTGAGCGATAACGATGAACTGATGATCATTACCGATGGTGGCACACTCGTTAGAACGCGAGTAGCCGAAATTTCAGTTGTTGGTCGCAGTGCTCAAGGGGTTCGTGTAATTCGTTTAGATGAAGGTGAAAAAGTGGTCGGCGTGGATCGTATCGCTGGATTGCCCGATGATGAATTGAACGCTACCGACGATTTTATTAGTGATGATGACAGCGAAAACCCTATTATTCACGACATAAATGACGATGAAATTATCGACAATTCCCAAGAGGATTAAACACAATGGAAAACTTCACCCCTTATTCTGCGCTGATTGGCGGCTGTCTAATAGGCTTATCAGCAGCGTTGTTGTTATTTTTTAATGGCAGAGTTGCAGGTATTTCTGGCATAATTGTTGACAGTTTTAGTGCGGAAATAGAAAATCGTTACTGGCGAGCATTTTTCTTAATAGGATTAATGTTCAGTGCTGCCATTGTGAATACTTTTTTCCCCGTTGTACCTGTAACCTATTCTCGTAATATTTTACTGGTCATTGTGTCGGGTATTTTAGTTGGATATGGCACACGCCTTGGTAATGGATGTACAAGTGGACATGCCGTTTGTGGTTTAGCGCGCTTTTCATTGCGCTCAGCGGTAGCAACACTTACATTCATGTCAACAGCCATATTGACAACGTATATCATGCGACATGTTTTAGAGTACTAAAATGACCAAAAATATAGCTGCCTTAATTTGTGGAATATTATTTGGTATAGGATTAACCATTTCTCAAATGAGTAATCCAGATAAAGTCCTTGCTTTTTTGGATATTACTGGAAACTGGGACTTGAGCTTAATGCTTGTGATGTTTGGCGCCCTAACCACACTAAGTGTGGCGCAATATTTTATTTTAAAACGCCCAAAACCTGTATGTGATAGTCAGTTTCATTTACCTAAAAAAGGTAATCTCATTGATACTAGACTTATTTTAGGTGCAGTAATTTTTGGTGTAGGTTGGGGACTTGTCGGGTATTGTCCAGGTTCAGCGCTCGCAGCACTGAGCGATGGCAAATTTGAACCCTTTATTTTTACCATTGCCTTAGGGATAGGCATGATTTTATTTAGTCGGTTCCATAATAAAAAATAATGTAATTTAAATTACCGCGTACTTGGAGACGTCATACTATGAAAAAACATTTCATGAACATTTTCTTTATTCTTGCCATCAGTAGTGCAAGTTACTTTGTTTTTGAACGAATGAACTCTGAACCACCTGTTGATAATTCACTGGCATATTCAGACTTTATTTCGCGTGTTAAAAATAAACAAGTTGACCGTGTTGAAATAATGGGGCAAATGATCAAGTTACGTACATCAGATGGCGAAACTTACGAAACATTTAACCCAGGTGATGGTCATCTCATTGACGATTTACTTGCTGCTGATGTACAAATTCGCACAAGAGTGCCTACTCAACAATCGATGTTTATGCAAATCTTCATCGCTTGGTTCCCCATGTTCTTATTTATTTTAGTATGGGTCATTTATATGCGTCGTTCACAAGGAATGGGCGCAAATGGCTTTGGTAAAAGCAAAGCGAAAATGCTAGAAGAAGATAAATTAACCGTTAAATTTGCAGATGTTGCAGGTTGCGAGGAAGCAAAAGAAGAAGTATCGGAATTAGTTGATTTTCTAGCTGATCCACAAAAATTCCAAAAACTTGGCGGTCAAATTCCACGCGGTATTTTAATGGTTGGCCCGCCAGGAACAGGTAAAACACTCATTGCAAAAGCCATTGCAGGTGAAGCAGGTGTTAAATTTTTTAGTATTTCAGGTTCTGACTTTGTTGAAATGTTTGTAGGTGTTGGTGCATCACGTGTGCGCGATATGTTTGCACAAGCAAAAGAGCATTCACCTTGTATCATTTTCATTGATGAAATTGACGCGGTTGGACGTCAACGCGGTGGTGCTGGCATGGGAGGAGGCAACGATGAACGTGAGCAAACTTTAAACCAATTACTCGTCGAAATGGATGGTTTTAACGGAAATGAAGGTGTCATTATTATTGCCGCAACTAACCGTGCTGATGTACTTGATAAAGCACTACTTCGTCCAGGTCGCTTTGATCGTCAAGTTAATGTTGGTTTACCTGACGTACGTGGTCGCGAACAAATCCTCAATGTTCACATTAAAAAAGTACCTGCCGCTTTAGATGTCAAGTTATACGACTTAGCGAGAGGTACACCAGGCTTTTCTGGCGCGGATTTGGCTAATATTGTCAATGAAGCAGCTCTACTCGCTGCACGCTCCAATAAAAAAGAAGTTACCATGAGTGACCTCGAAAAAGCCAAAGACAAAATTCTTATGGGCGCTGAAAAACGCACCATGGTGATGAGTGAAGAAGATAAATTACTCACTGCATATCATGAAGCGGGACATTGTATTGTCGGTCAACTATCACCCGAACATGACGCTGTTTATAAAGTCAGCATTATGCCACGTGGTCGCGCCTTAGGTATTACGATGTTCCTGCCTGAACAAGATCAATACAGTGCAAGTAAACGTAAACTTGAGAGTCAAATTGCGAGCTTATTTGGTGGACGCATTGCGGAATTGATGATTTACGGTGGAGATCGTGTTACAACCGGTGCATCTAACGATATCGAAAGAGCGACTGAACTAGCACGTAACATGGTAACTCGATGGGGATTTTCTGAAAAATTAGGTCCTCTAGTTTACGGTGAAGAAAGTGGTCAACCATTTATGGGATATGCGGCTAAAGGTGGTAAAAACTCTGAATCTGTAACCCAACAAATAGATGAAGAAATTCGTGGCGTGATTGATTCGAATTACCAACGTGCTGAGAAAATTTTGCAAGATAACATCAGTATTTTGCATAATATGGCAAAAGCATTAATGAAATGGGAAACCATTGATAAAACACAAATCGATGCGCTAATGATGGGCAATGAGCCATTGCCACACCCAGAGTTCCCGCAATAAATTCTTAAAATACCGCGAATACTATTTTGGTATTCGCGGTGTTTATTTCGCTAGATCCTCTATGAAAATAACACTCTACCATAATCCTCAATGCAGTAAATCACGTGAAACATTAAAACTTTTGCAAGAAAAAGACGTTGAAGTGATTATTTTTGAATATCTAAAAAACCCGCTTACACTTTCTGAATTAGAATCTATTTCACAAAAACTCAATATGCAACCGCGTCAATTTATGCGTACACAAGAAGATGCCTATAAAACAGAAAATTTAGCGGATGCGACTTTATCCAATAAGGATCTTTTTCAAGCAATTATCAATCATCCAAGGTTACTTGAACGCCCTATTGCTATTTCGCAAAACAGCGCAGCAGTTGGTCGTCCACCTGAAAACGTTTTAGCGTTATTGTAATGGTTAAATTAGAAGCAAAATTCTATTATTGGCTAGCACTCAGTGCATTTTTAGGATTATTTACGTTACTTATGCTTTGGCATACCATTCTGGCACCTTCAACACGTTTTCCCATTGCCCTACTCCTCATAATTACCGTTACACCGCTACTAATTCCCCTCAGAGGCATACTTAAGGAAAATAGAAAGAGTTGCGGATGGATGGCCTATATCAGTCTATTTTATATCATTCATGGTGTCACTGAATGCTATGCAAACGATGCAGAACGCTATTATGCCTCTTTAGAAGTCTTTTTTAGTATACTACTGTTTTTAGGGTCTGCATTTTATGTGCGCACTGTCAGCAAAACAATCGAAATACCTCATGCCTGAACAATATCCGCTTCATTTTGAATTTCTAGCAAATCAGACATTTAATGATTTTTTTTCTGGAGAAAATCAACCAATCATCGAAAATCTACAACATTGTGTATTAGGAAATGGAGAGAAAAATATTTTTCTTTGGGGAAAGTCCGGGCAAGGAAAAAGCCATCTACTCCAAGCGTGTTGTCATTTTGCACAACAACATCAAAAACCTTCATTTTATTTTGATTTATCGCGTAATTCCAGACATCAACCAGCCATTCTAAAAGGTATTGATGAATATGATGTGGTGTGCCTTGATAATGTAGACACTGTTGTTGGAAATGAAAGCTGGGAACTTGCTATATATGAACTGATGAAATATCAATATCAGAAAGGACACCAATTAATTATTTCATCAAGTTATTTGCCAAATCACTTGGAAGTTATCACGAGCAACCTAAAAGAATATTTAAACTGGGGTTTAATTCTACAATTGAAAACCCTAGTAGATACTAACAACATTGACGCACTCATTTTCAAAGCAGATTCAATGGGATTTGAGATTTCACCGCAGGCAGGTCGATTTTTAGTTATTCAACATCAAGCTGAACTGCATGATCTGTGGCTTTTACTTGAAAAAATAGACCGGGCATCATTAGCTGCCAAGCGAAAATTAACGGTTCCATTTCTTAAACAATTATTCAATACCACCAAACTCTATTGACGTGTAATGGTCAATTAAATTCTTAACAGAACATCTTCTAAGTTCGGACTCTATGCGTTTTTGAGTGAACTCTTCAAAAAATTTAGCACATAAAAAACCCACCCTAGGCTTTAAATCTAGAGTGGGTTTTATTTATTAAACGAAAATTAAGCTTCTAGAGCAGCTAAACGGTTCGCTAACAATTCTTCCAAAACAACAAGCGCTTTTGCAAAACCATCAATGCCTTCTGCAAGTTTTTCTGAAGCCATACGGTTTTCAGCATGCATATGCTCAAACGTTGCATGATCAACACTAATTTTCTCAATTGACGATGCAGCAGCGTTCTCTACTGTCAATTTACGTGGCAATTCACCCTGTGTTTTTTGTAATTCATCAAGTAATGAAGGTGCAATTGTCAGTAAATCACTACCTGCTAATTCTGTAATTTCGCCAACGTTACGGAAACTTGCGCCCATAACTTCAGTGTTGTAACCGAATTTTTTATAATAATTATAAATTTCAGTAACAGATACAACACCCGGATCTTCAGCAGGCGTATATGAATCACGACCTGTATCTTTTTTGTACCAATCTAAAATACGACCCACAAAAGGTGAAATTAACGTAATACCATTTTCAGCACACGCAATCGCTTGATGCAAACCAAACAGTAATGTTAAGTTACAGTGAATACCTTCTTTCTCTAAAACTGCTGCAGCTTGGATACCTTCCCATGTTGCTGCAATTTTAATCAATACACGCTTACGATCAATGCCTGCGGCTTCGTACTGCGCGATTAATTCACGTCCTTTGGTAACGGTCGCAGCGGTATCAAAAGATAAACGTGCGTCTACTTCTGTTGAAACGCGACCAGGAATGATTTCTAAAATTTTCAAACCAAACGAGACGGCTAAACGATCAAACGCCAATGTGACAACATCCGCTGCAGATGCACTTGCACCTAAAGTCCCACGCGCCCCTTTCAATGTATCATCAACAATACCTTGATATTGTGGCATTTGAGCAGCTGCTGTGATTAAAGACGGGTTTGTTGTTGCATCACGCGGCGTAAAAGCTTCAATAGCTTGAATATCACCAGTATCTGCCACAACTACTGTGACTTCTTTCAATTGCTCAAGTAAAGACTTACTCATTGTAAATTACCTATGTTATAAATTAAATAATGAATATAAATTAGCGTTGACCTTGCAAGTATTTTTCAACACCTGTCACAGCAACACTTTCAACCACAGCGTTTACGACCGCAATTGCTTCAGCTTTAGCTTGAGAAGCCGTTACAAGAGCTTGTCTGGCTAAATATTTACTGACACTGCTTGTAGTTGTTTCAGGACGACTTTGCAAATAACTTTCAACGCTAGTTGTTTTTTGTTTTGGCGGTGTATGTCGATCTGCTACATTTTTTTTAAGCATATACTTCGCGACACCACTCATAGGCGTGTTAATCTGACTTGCCAAATAACGTTCAACACCAGATTTTACAACAGGTGCACTATCTTTATTGTTATTTAAATATTTTGCAACACCCGTTAACACGACAACAGGCTTATTTCGCTCGTTAATAGCTTGTCGTGCTAAATACTTAGCCACACCACTAGGTTGATTGAGCTCTTGACTTTTCAAGTATTTATCAACTTTACTGAGCGAAGGTGTTGTTGTTTGGATTTCTAAATAACGACTTACACCAGTCCCATCATGAGCTAAAATAGCATTTCGCGCTGAGGATGTCGTGTAAGCATTTTCAGAATGTGTACCAAAAAGACTTGAAAAAAAGCCCATAACTACCCCCGATCTGTATCGTTTTGAGCAGATGATTTGTGTGCGACATTTTGTCTAGCAATATATCGAGCCACATTTGTTGGAATCGTGTTGCGTTCTAAATATTTACTTACTCCTGATACTTTAGGAATTCTAGCATTTAAGTAACGTGTTACACCCGTTTCACCTGAAGCATAAACGCTATGGTGAGATACAGTTGAAGACGTTTTAGAGCTTTTAGCCAAAGCAAAGCCACCTACTGCTGCCGCCGCTAACAAACCTAAAAACAACAAATTAGAATCACCTTCTTTTTCTACTTTGGCAACAGATACATTTTCACTCACAGTTGATGCTGATTGAATTGAAGGTGTTGATTTGGTATGTTTATAGTTTTCATCACTATAAAGCACTTTAGGCTCGAAATTTGTTGCAGGGTATCTTGCATCGAAAGCTTCTTCAACTACTGGTGCAGGAGTTGCCGCAGGTGCAGATTTCGTTGTTGCTGCGGGAGCAGCCGGTGCAGAAGATTTTACAGAAGCGTCTTGATATAGAACTTTAGGTTCAAAATCTGCTGCTGGATATTGATTACCAGCAATTGCGACAAATGAATTGGCCATCAGCAACGTGGTGACAGCAATTTGTAGTAAATTATTTTTTTTCACATTGACACCTATCGATTAAAAGTAATCGTCACCCATTTATCACAGAGAAAACAGATGACGAGTACTAAATAAATTTAGAAATTAAAGTACCGCTTTAACGTGTTTGACTACATTTTCAACGGTGAAACCAAAATGCTCAAATAATACGCCACCAGGTGCAGACTCACCAAACGTATCAATACCAACTACTTCACCTTCTAAGCCAACATATTTACGCCAAAAATCAGATACACCTGCTTCAATAGCGACGCGTTTCACGCCAGGTATCAAAACACTGTCTTTATAAGCTTTATCTTGACGATCAAAAACATTAGTTGAAGGCATTGAAACAACTCGTGCATGAATCCCTTCTGCTTCAAGTGCAACTTGCGATTTAATCGCTAATGCAACTTCAGAACCTGTCGCAATTAATACTACATCTGCTTTACTTGATGCTTCAGCTATAATATAAGCACCTTTACGCATTGCTACAATTTGAGCTTCATCGTGTGCAATCGCAGGAATAGCTTGTCGACTTAACACTAAGCTTGTTGGGCCATTATGACGTTCAATAGCACTTACCCAAGCAACAGCTGTTTCAGTTGAATCAGCTGGACGCCAAACATCCATATTTGGAATGTAACGTAATCCAGATGTATTTTCGATAGGTTGATGTGTTGGACCGTCTTCGCCTTGACCAATAGAATCATGGGTTAACACAGCAATAGTTCGCTGTTTCATCAATGCGGCCATGCGTAATGCACTTTTTGCATAATCTGAGAACATATGGAATGTGCCACCAAATGGAATAAATCCACCGTGCAAGGCCATACCATTCATGATGGCATACATACCAAATTCACGAACGCCATAAGAAATATAGTTACCAGGTTTTTTACCACTAACGTGTGTAAAACTTGGACAGCTAGTCAAATTTGAACCCGTTAAATCAGCAGAACCACCTAAAAATTCAGGTAACGTTGCCGCTAAACCGGCAATGACTTTTTGTGATGATTGACGAGATGCTAAATTTTCAGCTTTTTCGTTAAATGCGTGGATTAATTCGCTCGTTACAGTTGCCCAGTTAGACGGCAGCTCTCCTGCTACACGACGTTTAAACTCCGCTGCTAATTCTGGATGTGCTACTGCATAAGCATCGAATTTTGCATTCCATGCCGCTTCTACTGAATTTCCTTTTGCTTTTGCATCCCAACCTGCGTAAACATTTTCTGGAATAACAAAAGGAGCATGCGTCCAGCCTAACGCTTCACGCGTTAACGCAACTTCTGCATCACCTAATGCTGAGCCGTGACAATCGTGACTGCCACTTTTATTTGGTGAACCAAAACCAATAATGGTTTTGCAGCAAATCATAGAGGGCTTATCTGTTACCGCTTTTGCAGCAGTCACTGCAGCATTTATTGCATCTGCATCGTGACCATCTACAGATTGAACATGCCAACCGTAAGCTTCAAAACGTTTTACTGTGTCATCAGTGTACCAGCCATCAATATGGCCATCAATAGAGATGTTATTGTCATCCCAAAATGCAACTAATTTACCAAGTCCCCAAGTACCGGCTAATGCACACGCTTCATGAGAAACGCCTTCCATTAAACAACCATCACCTAAAAACACATATGTATGGTGGTCAACAATTTCATGGCCTGGACGGTTGAATTGGTCAGCCAATAATTTCTCTGCCATGGCAAAACCAACACCGTTGGTGACACCTTGACCTAATGGACCTGTTGTAGTTTCGATACCTGGCGCATAACTGTATTCAGGATGTCCTGCGCATTTGGAATGCAATTGACGAAACGACTGCAATTCTTTCATTGGCAGGTCGTAGCCAGATAAGTGCAGAAGAGAGTAAATTAGCATTGAACCATGACCATTTGATAATACAAAACGATCGCGATCTGCCCAATTTGGATTTGTTGGATTATGTTTTAAATGGTCGTTCCACAACACTTCAGCGATGTCTGCCATACCCATTGGCGCACCGGGGTGTCCTGAATTGGCTTTTTGTACTGCATCCATGCTTAAAGCGCGTATGGCATTCGCTAATTCTCTACGCGAAGTCATATTTTTCTCCTTTTGATAATTGGATTAAAAAATTGCACTATTAAAAAAATTTTAATAGTGCAACCCGTTTTTTATTACGTGAGTAACCAAAACAGTTAAAGTGAACAATTCTACAATTATTCACTTTAACATTAATTACTTATTCTAAATTAGCGTGTCTTGAACGCATAATCTCTTCAGGAATACCTTTCTCATGAATAATATGAGAAATAGTAGATTCCAAAAAGAGCAATGTTGACAATTCAAATACAGTCCCCATTGGCATCCCAACCACTTTGCCATACAAATCAGAACGACCAATTTGGAACACACCGTCTGCCATATCACCAATAGTTGATTTTGATTGTGCTGAAATCAACATGATTTTAGCGCCAATTTTTTTCGCACTTTTAGTGAACGCAACAAGCTGTTCCGTTTCACCTGATCCTGAGATGACAATGAGTAAATCGCCTTCTTGAATGCTCGGGGTAACGATTTCACCGACAACATTAACGTTGTAACCACCATGCACCAACCGCATTGCAAAGAAATTGCCGACAAGTTTTGAACGACCTGCGCCCGCAATGAAAATGCGAGCAGCTTCATCGAGCATTGCAGTCAGTTTTTCATCGTATGATTCCTCAGTTGCCTCAAGGATGCCTGTGATTTTTTCTAAGATTAGCTCTTGGTGCATAAGGATTCCTAATTAAACTGCGTCTACTAATTCACGAATTTCACGTGCCGCTTCTGCTGGAGAAGCTGCACCGTAAATTGCTGCACCAACCACGATGATGCTAGCGCCAGCGCGAACTACATCTTGAACGGTTTTAGTATTGATACCGCCAGCAACTGAAATACGAACGTTTAATCCTAAAGATGCAACCAAGCTTAAATCTGCAAAAGGTGTGTGACCTGCTGCTTGAGCGTCTAAACCAGTGTGAACACCGATAATTTGCGCACCAGCGTCAACAGTTGCACGTGCGCAAGCTGCTTTGTCATCAACATTGATTAAATCAATTTGCGCTTCAGCTGCGTGTGCATTAGCTGCTTTGATAACACCTTTGCAAGTTGCTAAACCTGAAACACCTAATACTGTACAAATATCCGCACCAGCTGCATAAAAAGGTGTTGCTTCATATTCGCCAGCATCCATTGTTTTCAAATCAACTAACAATAATTTGTCAGGGAATTCAGCACGCAATGCTCTAACTAAGTTAACACCGTTGTGTTTAATGCAAGGTGTGCCGATTTCAAAAATATCAACAAAAGGCGCAACTTGTTTCGCTAATGAAACTGTTGCATCGAAATCTAATGAATCTAATGCCATTTGAATTAATGGTCTTGCCATGATGTACACTCCAAAAAAGTTATAGTTATAGTTAATTGTTACGCTAATTTATGCGGGGTTAACTTTAAAGTAGAAATGGTAGGCGTGTCAATGCAAAATGTATCTAATCCTTCTCCCCATTATCACGCAGTGTCACTGTTCGGTTAAACACCAAATTATCTAAAGTACTTTCTAAATCTAAACAAAAATAGCCTGTACGTTCAAATTGATAACGATTTTCAAGTGTTGCACTATGTAAACTTGCCTCAACACGGCAATCCCTTAATATTTGCAATGAATGCGGATTAACCACATCTAAAAAGCTTTCCTCGTTATCTGGTTGAGGCACAGTAAACAGACGATCATACAAACGTATTTCTGCTGGGCATGAATGCACCTGTGATACCCAATGAATAACTCCCTTTGCTTTACGACCCTCAGGATTTTTACCTAATGTATTTTCATCGTAAGTACAGAGCAACTCAATGATTTCACCCACCTCATTCTTAATGACTTCATCGCAACGAATCACATAAGCACCACGCAAACGCACTTCCTCTCCTTGAGTTAATCGTTTATATTTTGGTGGTGGATTTTCTGAAAAATCATCACACTCAATCAAAATAGTCTTAGAAAATGGCACGATACGTTTACCAAATTCGTCTCTTTGAGGATGATTACTCACTTCTAGGTTTTCCACTTTATCGTCAGGATAATTGGTAATCACAATGCGTAGTGGATTTAAAACTGCCATAGCTCGAAACGCATTGGTATTGAGATCTTCACGAATGCAATATTCCAAAACCCCCATTTCAATCCATGAATTTTGCTTAGTAATCCCAATACGTTCACAAAAATCTTTAATCGCCTGAGGCGTAAATCCTGCACGACGCAACCCCGCAATGGTTGGCATACGCGGATCATCCCAACCTGATACATGTTTTTCTGTCACCAGTTGATTTAATTTACGTTTACTTACGATTGTGTATTCAAGTTGCAACCGTGCAAACTCAATTTGCTGTGGATGACATGGCGTTTGAAGCTTATCAAGTACCCAATCGTAAAGTGGACGATGATCCTCGAACTCTAACGTACAAAGTGAATGCGTAATTCCTTCAATCGCATCTGAAATACAATGTGTATAATCGTACATCGGGTAAATGCACCACGCGTCGCCAGTTCGTTGATGATGAACTCGACGAATGCGATAAATAGCTGGGTCACGCAAATTAATATTAGGTGAAGCCATATCTATTTTTGCACGCAACACATATTGTCCATCTGCAAACTCACCTGCACGCATACGAGAAAACAGATCCAAATTCTCCTCAATTGAGCGGTTGCGATCAGGACTTTCTCTCCCCGGTTGCGTCAACGTGCCACGATAAAGTCGAATTTCTTCAGCCGATAAACTGTCAACATACGCTAAATTATGCTTAATTAATTCAATAGCATATTGATACAGTTGCTCAAAATAATCTGATGCATGACGGAGTTGTGTCCATTCAAAGCCGAGCCATGCAACGTCGCGTTTAATGGACTCCATGTATTCAATACTTTCTTTTTCGGGATTTGTGTCATCAAATCGCAGATTGCAATTACCTTTATTTTCTAAAGCCGTTCCAAAATTCAAACAAATTGACTTTGCATGACCAATATGCAAATAACCATTAGGCTCAGGTGGAAAGCGAGTCACCACTTTTCCATCATGCTTATTTGTCTGCAAATCATTTGCAACGATTTGGCGAATAAAATGTGAAGGTTGTGTCAGTTCGGTTTTTTGCATAATTTAGGGTTCATTTCAAGGAAAAAATATAAACAAACAACGCGATAAACTGCGTCAAATCGAGGATTTTCCACCATAGTAAAGCAATCTGTTTCGTCTAACAAGGCATGAAGCGACAGATAAACTTTACAAATCACAAGTGAATTGCGTCTTGTTCAAGCCTTTAGATTGTTTTACTATTCGCATCGCTTTGCTCTTTTGGTAAAGTAAAAACATGGAAATTTGATAAACTCAATGAATTCTTTACCTTTGCTCTTACAAATTATTATTTTTACCTCGGTGGGTGGCGTACTAAGCGTATTGGCGGCGGGATTATTTTTACTTCTCCCCCCCAAACAACGCAATCAAGTTCTGCCACATGGAATTAGCTTTGCTATTGGCGCACTACTAGCGGTTGCATTTTGGGGGCTTATTCCTGAAGCTTTTCAACATGCAAAACCTGATCAGATACAATTATTATCTGGCACTATTTTAGCTGGGATATTAGGTTTCTTTGTACTTGAAAAATTGTTAATTTGGCGGCATTGTCACTTTGGTGAATGCGAAGCCCATGGGGATGATGAACATCAACATCCCGAAAATTATCAACATGACCATGACACACATTCACATGGTCACGGAGCAAAAACAGCCGGTATTTTTATTATTTTAGGTGATAGCATTCATAATTTTGTGGATGGTGTGCTCATTGCTGCTGCATTTCTAATGGATCCCCATTTAGGGATTGTGACCAGTTTAGCTGTTGCTACCCATGAAATTCCTCAAGAGGTAGGCGATTTTGCTATCTTGCTACAAAGTGGTTACTCACAACGAAAAGCTCTTTTTTATAATGTATTATCGAGCTTAACAACCGTTGTAGGTGGTGTACTCGCTTATTTTAGTCTGGAAACACTGCATGAAAAGTTGCCTTATTTTCTGGCATTAGCTGCGTCTAGTTTTATCTATATTGCCGTTGCAGATTTAATTCCTTCATTACATAAACGCACAGATATTAAAACATCACTTCAGCAAATTACCTTAATTGGCGCGGGTGTTGCGCTAATATGTACACTTCAAAATATTGCACACCATGTGGCATTATAGATATTATTTGCTTTACAATAATTGACTATTTTAGTTGGTTAAGTATAGTTAAGTAACTTTTTATTTTTTTCTGTAAGGATATTACCCATGCGTTTAACTACTAAAGGTCGTTATGCCGTGACAGCCATGCTGGATTTAGTGCTACACAGCCAAAATACACCTGTAACATTAACTGAAATCGCAACTAGACAAACCATCTCTTTATCCTATTTGGAACAACTGTTTTCACGTCTGCGAAAAGCGGATTTAGTCAAAGGTGTTCGTGGACCAGGTGGAGGTTATAGAATTCGTCAAACACCTGAATTAATTAGCATTGCGTCGATTATTGAAGCCGTTAATGAGCCTATTGATTCAACTAAATGTGGTGGTGAAGAAAACTGTCAACATGACAGCATTTGCCTTACCCACGATTTATGGGCTGGATTAAGTGACCACATTCAAGATTATTTATCACAAATCACGTTGGCAGACTTAATTGCGCAGCGTGACGAACGTCGTAATATAGTTAAATGCAGCGAATCCATTGTCAAGTTTGAAAAACCACTCAAGTACGGTTAACAAATTAGCTATTTAAGCTGAATAAAAAACCGCTCATGTGGCGGTTTTTATTTACATAAAAAATATGAACTCAATATTTAGTAGGTTATACGAACCGCACTTTGACCTAGCCATAATTTTAATTGATGCATGAACTCGTCTGTTGCTTTGACACGCCACTGCGCTCCCAATTGTACCCGTGCCCGAGTTTTTTCAGTACTATAATCAATTGTTATGAGCGTATCCCCTCCTTTAAATTCACTCAACAACGCTTTCATCTTATCCAAATTTCTTGCTGCATTTGCATCATTATTTTGCCATTTAAGATGTATTTCCTTTCTCGCTTGCTCAATGGGATATATATGCTCAATTTTTAATAACGGTATATTTAGATAGCTATCTATCGATAAATTGCCTTCCGCAATTAAAAGCTTATCCCGAAAATTCGAGGAAAACATCGATTGATTGACTTCAAAACTTTCACGCTGTGCACTCAATTCAAGGCGCCCTGTATTGTCATCAAATATTACAGATCCGCGCAACTTACCTTGTTTGTTTTGTCGAACACCAATTTCAATAGCAAGCCCTGCGACCCGCACTGTGGTATTCCATTGATTAGGTGATAATTCTTCAAGTAATCGAGCAATGTTTTTAGGCGCAATTAACTTTAATTCATTTGCATATTGATCAATGGGGTGCCCCGTTAAAAACAAACCCAACACAGCCTTTTCCTCAGCGAATCTTACGCTTTCCGACCACGGTTCCACTACGGTCGTATAGGTCGGCGTATCGCTTATTTCACTTGACACCTCGCTACCTAAACCGAACAAATCACTCTGACCAACCGCTTTCATGCGTATGTGATGCTCAGCTACTTTTAAAATGGTAGGTAACTCTGCTAAATGGGCTGCACGATTGTCATCAAACTCATCAAACGCACCCGCACGAATAAGCGCTTCTAGTACGCGACGATTAAATTTACGCAAATCCACACGCTGACACAAATCATACAAATTTAAAAAAGTGCCATTATTTTCACGTTCGCATAGCATATCTAAAATCGCATTCTCTCCTGCCCCTTTGATTGCCCCCAATCCATAAATCAAATCATCATTGTCGTTGACGGTAAATTTATAATGGGACACGTTAATTGACGGGGGAATAATGTTCAGCTTCATTTGCCGACACTCATCAAGCGCAATAACTACTTTGTCTGTATTGTCCATATCGGCAGATAACACCGCTGCCATAAAGGCGGCTGGATGATGCGCTTTTAGCCATGCTGTTTGATACGCAACTAATGCATAAGCGGCAGAATGCGATTTATTGAAACCGTATCCAGAAAATTTATCCACCAAATCAAAAATGTAATTAGCAATTTCGTCACTTACACCATTCGTCAACGCACCACTGACAAAGACATCACGTTGCTTTGCCATTTCTTTTGCGTCTTTTTTACCCATTGCACGCCGCAAAATATCCGCGCCACCAAGCGTGTAACCCGATAATTCACGGGCAATTTGCATGACCTGTTCTTGATATAAAATAACGCCATTAGTAGGCTCAAGAATAGGTTCAAGCAATGGATGCGCATATTCAGCGGCTTTGGTTTTATGTTTCACATTCACATAATCATCCACCATGCCCGACTCTAAAGGCCCTGGACGATAAAGTGCAACCAGCGCGATAATATCGTTAAAGCAATCGGGTTTGAGTTTTTTGATGAGCTCTTTCATTCCACGCGATTCTAACTGGAATACCGCCGTGGTCAGGCCTTTTTTAAGTAATTCATAAGAAGCAAAATCATCGCGCGCAATGGCACTTATATCAACAATTGACCTGCCTAACTTTTTCTGTTTCGCATTGATTGTCTGTAGCGCCCAATCAATGATTGTAAGTGTACGCAAACCTAAAAAGTCAAACTTCACAAGTCCGACAGATTCCACATCATTTTTATCAAATTGCGTAACTAAATTATTCCCTTCAATATCACAGTAGAGCGCCGTAAAATCCGTTAACTTTGTCGGCGCAATGACAACGCCACCAGCGTGTTTACCCGCATTTCGAGTTGTTCCCTCTAGTGAGAGTGCCATATCAATAAGGGATTTAACATCTTCTTCTGTATCATAAGCTTGCTGAAGATCAGGACTGCTTTTCAGCGCATCCGAGAGCGTAATGCCAATTTCCATGGGAATCAGTTTTGCAAGTCGATCCACAAAGCCATAAGACAAACCAAGTACGCGCCCTACATCTCGAATAACCGCTTTTGCCGCCATTGAGCCGTATGTAATAATTTGCGACACTTGATTTCGCCCATAACACTCAGCAACATAATCAATGACCTCATCACGTCGATCCATACAAAAGTCGATATCAAAGTCAGGCATCGAAATACGTTCGGGATTTAAAAATCGCTCAAATAAAAGTTCAAATTCAATCGGATCTAAATCCGTAATTTTTAGCGCATACGCCACAAGCGATCCCGCACCTGAACCCCGACCAGGTCCAACAGGAATATCATGATTTTTTGCCCATTGAATAAAATCCGCAACAATCATGAAATAGCCCGAAAAACCCATTTGGGTAATCACATCAAGCTCAATTTTAAGACGCTCTAAATACACCGCTTCATTTTCACTTTGACTACCGCTACCCGTTAACGCATATTTTTCAAAACGCTCACGTAACCCTTTCTCTGATTCACTAATAATAAAATCATTAATTGTCATGCCCTCAGGAACGGGAAAATCCGGCAGAAAGTTTTTACCTAGTGTTAGCGTTAAATTACAACGTTTGGCAATTTCAACTGTATTTTCTAGTGCTTCAGGAAAATCAGCAAACAACGCCACCATTTCATCTTCACTGCGCAAATACTGCTGATTGGTGTAGTCTTTTGGACGACGCGGATCATCAAGAACACGTCCTTGGTTAATACATACCCGTACTTCATGAGCAGCAAAATCACTTTCTTTTAAAAAACGAACGTCATTTGTAGCAACAACTGGCAACACCAACTCCTCCGCCAATTCCGCCACTAAGGCAATATAGCGTTCTTCATCAACCTTTCCAACGCGCTGAAGTTCCAAATAAAAACGATTAGGAAATAAATTTTTCCAATACATTGCAAGTGTTTTGGCTAGTGCGTTATTTTCATTGAGTAATGCCTTACCAATATCACCCTGCATCGCACCAGAAAGTGCAATCAGCCCAATATTATTTTGCTCAATCCATTCTCTCTGCAAAATAGGCACACCATCTTTGTTTTGACCTTGCTGATAAGCTTGCGAAACTAATTCTGTCAACGTGATATAGCCGGTATGATTGATTGCAAGCAACGTTAAACGATAAGGCGAATCTGGTGCTTCAGCATTTGCAACTAGCACATCCGAACCAGCAATCGGCTTGATACCTTGCGCTATTGTTGCTTTATATAATTTCACTAAACCAAATAAATTAACGTGATCAGTTAGCGCAATGGCTGGCATATTAAAATCTGTTAATTGTTTTATCAGTGGTTTAATCTTAACTAAACCGTCAATTAACGAGAATTCGCTGTGAACTCTAAGATGAATAAATCGTGGCTGCATGGAGTTTGCTGTAAAAATAGAAAGGTTGAATCGACTTTTGAATGTGCATAATCATAACTGAATTTAGAGCGTCGATGTTACCAACGCATTTATGCGCTATAATGTACAAAAATTTCCTTTTGGCCTTTAATAAGAAAAAGAATGAGTTCATCTTCTCAAAATCCAACAATTGATTTCAACGCCATTAAACAATTAAGCAGCCTCGAAGCAAAAGCGGTTGATCAACTGATTATTGACGAACTACGCTCCGATGTAATTTTAATTAATGAAATTGGTCGATACATTATCAGTAATGGCGGAAAACGATTGCGCCCCATGTTGCTTCTTCTTGCAGCTAAAGCATTAGGTGGCGTATCAGATAATCATCTCATTTTAGCTGCCGTCATCGAGTTTATTCATACCGCAACATTACTGCATGATGATGTCGTTGATGAATCTGAATTACGTCGCGGCAATCAAACCGCTAATGCCGTTTGGGGAAATGCAGCAAGTGTATTAGTAGGTGATTATCTCTATTCTAGCGCATTTGAAATGATGGTACGCACAGACAATATGCGCGTCATGGGCATTTTATCTAAAACCACAACAGCCATTGCCGAAGGCGAAGTCCTTCAACTACTCAACTGCAACAACCCCCAAACTACAGAAGCAAAATACCTAGAAGTCATTGCCCGCAAAACCGCTATTTTATTTAGCGCAGCAACGCAACTGGCAGCGGTGATATCGAATGCGAGTAATGAAATTGAAACTGCATTAGCCAACTACGGTCAACATTTAGGCATTGCTTTTCAACTCATTGATGACGCACTGGATTATCAAGCAACCGCTGAAGAACTTGGTAAAAATCTTGGGGATGATTTAGCTGAAGGCAAACCCACGCTTCCTCTAATTTACGCTATTGAACACGGCACAAGCGAAGAAGCAGACATTATTATTGATGCCATTAAAAATGGCAGAAGAGATGCGTTCAATGCGGTTTATGAAATCATTACACGCACAAAAGCAATCGAATACACAACAGACCGTGCGGATGAAGAAGCTCAAAGAGCTATTGATGCACTAAACGTTTTACCTAAATCTGAGTATAAAGAAGCGCTTATTTTATTGGCCAAATTTGCTGTACAACGTAATTATTAAATTAAAACTCTCTGGCTTTACAATGTAGTACAAAATAGTTATCACAAATAGTCATGTCATAATTGAATGCAATTTAACGCAATCATGGCAATGTAATTAAAAACTAATTGAAGTGGAGCGATGTATGTCGTGGAATGAACCTGGTGGCGGTAAAAAAGATCCTTGGAGTGGTCGTGGGGATGACAAAAATGTGCCCGAATTAGACGAGGCGATCCGTGTTCTGCAGTCAAAATTAGATAAATTATTTGGCGGATCAGGCGACAACCAAGATAATAATGGGTTTTCAGGAAATTCACTGAAAGGCTTAGGTTTACTTGCCATTAGTGCAGGTGTTATTTGGGGATTGAGTGGCTTTTACATTGTTGATGAAGGAAATCACGGTGTGGAAACGCGTTTTGGTAAATATATTGGCACCACACAAGCGGGCCTTAATTGGCATATTCCATCGCCTATTGAATCTGTTACATTAGTAAATGTAAAACAACAGCGTTTTATTGAAGTGGGTTACCGAAGTAATGGTGGCGATCAATCTATAGGCGGCTCTGTTCCTAAAGAAGCCCTCATGCTCACTAAAGATGAAAATTATGTCGATGTCCGTCTTGCTGTTCAGTATCAAGTCAAAGACGCGAAAGCCTTTATTTTTAATGTATCAAACCCAGCGGCTACGCTTAAACATGTTACCGAAAGTGCGCAGCGTGGTGTAATTGGTGGCAGTACCATGGATTTCGTATTAACGGAAGGACGTGGTGAAATTGTCGCACAGATTAAAACTGAAATTCAGCAAGTGATGGACAGTTACAATACAGGGATCCAAGTCACCAGTGTGAATTTACAAGATGCACAACCGCCTGAACAAGTACAAAACGCGTTTGCCGACGCCATTAAAGCGCGTGAAGACGAGCAACGATTAATTAACGAAGCGCAAGCCTACGCAAACGACGTTATTCCAAAAGCGCGTGGTGCTGCAGCACGTAAGATGCAAGAAGCTGAAGGCTATAAAGAGCAAGTGCTCGCACAAGCACAAGGTGAAACCAGTCGCTTTTCACAATTATTAACACAATACAGCAAAGCACCCGATGTAACTCGCAAACGCCTCTATATTGACGCCATGGAATCCGTATTAAGCAGTACAAATAACGTGATCGTGGACGTTAAAAATGGCAGTAATGTGATGTACTTACCGCTTGATAAACTCGCGCAAATGCCACAAAACACAAATACTGCACCTATCATTAATGCCCCACATGTATCATCGGCAAGTGTTGAGCCTGCTTCACCTGCCCCAGTGATTCAAAATACACCGATGTTAGTACCCAGTATCGAACATTCAAATGGGCGTAGTCGCATCAATGATATGAGAGGTCGTTAAAATGAATAACAATCAAGTGATAATTGGCATGGCAAGTCTTGCATTGGTTGGCATGATGAGTGTTTTTACCGTCAACGAAGGTGAAAAAGCCATTAAGTTTCAATTAGGCGAAATTGTCAAAGATGATTACACCCCCGGTTTACACGTTAAACTCCCTATTATCAACAATGTGCGGCACTTTGATGCTCGAATTCAGACGATGGATTCAAAACCAGAGCGTTTTTTAACCGCTGAAAAGAAAAACGTTATCGTGGATTCATTTGTCAAATGGCGTATTGGCGACGTAAAAACGTTTTATACCGTCGTAGCTGGCGATATTGATCAAGCTAATTTGCGCCTAGATCAGATTATTAAAGATTTATTTCGCAGTGAATTTGGTAAACGTAATATTAAACAATTAGTATCCACTGACCGTAGTGAAATTCGTGAACTATTGATTAAAAATTCGAAAAGTTTGGCGGCGGCACTTGGGATGGAAATTGTTGACGTGCAAGTGATGCGTATTGATTTACCTGAAGAAGTCAGCTCATCAGTTTTCCGGCGCATGGAAGCTGAACGCGAGCGCGTAGCAAGAGAATTCCGCTCTGAAGGCGCGGAGGCCGCTGAGCGTATTCGCGCGGATGCAGATCGCCAACGTGTTGTCACGTTAGCGAATGCCTATCGTGACGCTGAAAAATTACGTGGTGAAGGCGATGCCACCGCAGCTGAGATTTACGCTAAAGCGTATAATCAAGACAGTGATTTCTTTGGATTTTACAGAAGTTTGAATGCGTATAAAAAGACACTGACCAGCTCGAGCACATTAGTACTTGAACCAAACTCAGATTTCTTCCAATATTTTAAAAGTAAAAAATAAACGTAGTGACACATTTGGTGTCAGTACGATAATGAATGAAAAATAAACGCTCCACATTTGGGGCGTTTTGTTTGAATGGAAATAAAGAATGCAACAAAATGCTTGGCTATTACCTGATGGTATCGATGAATTACTTCCCAATGAAGCCCACCGTTTAGAAAATCTACGTCGTGCAATATTAGATACGTTCACTCACTGGGGGTATCAGTTAGTCGTTCCACCTATCATCGACTTTCTTGACTCACTTTTGACAGGAACAGGACATGCGCTTGATTTGCAAACTTTCAAATTAACCGATCAAATCAGCGGAAAAATGCTTGGCGTTCGCGCAGACATGACTCCGCAAGTAGCTCGAATTGACGCGCATAATCTAAAGCATGATCATCCCTCACGCTTGTGCTATGCCGGAACTGTTCTGCATACGCGTGGTGATGCGCTCGAAAAAACACGCTCACCTATGCAAATTGGTGCAGAACTTTATGGTCACGCGGGTAAAGAAAGCGACTGTGAAATTATTCGTTTAATGCTGGAAATGCTGGCGATGTCAGGTGTTTTAAATGTACATTTAGATTTAGGTCATGTCGGCATTTATCGCGCACTTGCAGAAAAAGCGCATTTAACGCATGTACAGGAAAGCCAATTATTTGATGTACTTCAACGCAAAGCGCGTCCTGAGTTAAAAGAATTGCTTGATACTTACCATCTATCCGATGATTTAAAAGCTGCATTCTTAAAACTACCCGAATTGAACGGCGATAAATCTGTTCTAACAAAAGCGAAAGAATTTTTACATTTTGAAGAAGTTCAAGCAGCATTGGCTGACTTAGACGGAATTTCACAAGAATTGACACGCTATTTTCCTTCACTTTCAATCAGCTTTGATTTAGCCGAACTCCGTGGTTATCACTATCACACAGGTGTTGTATTTGCAGCGTTTGTTCCCACCATTGGTAGAGAAATCGCCCGTGGTGGTCGTTATGATAATATTGGTGCTATTTTTGGCCGCAATCGCCCAGCGACAGGATTTAGTGCTGATTTGCGCGTATTAACAGCACTCAACAAACAAAATGAAATCGAGCAACCGCTACGTGAATTGATTTTTGCACCTTATATTTACGACGTCAATTTACATGAAACGATTCGTGATCTGCGCACTAAAGGACATAGCGTAGTTCAACACTTACCTAATCAAATTGGTGGGGCGAAAGAATTAGGTTGCACAGCCATCTTGACAAAAAATTCACAAGACGACTGGGTAATTGAGTCGCTTTAAATGAATTTTAACTGATAATTTACACCTTACAATAATTGAACAACTATTACGTAACTTAAAAGAATGAATATGATTGAATGATTTTACGCAGGTTCCAAAATTTACAAATTCTTCACGATCAATCAAAATATATTAAAAAATTGGAATTATTATGGCAAAAAATGTAGTTGTTATCGGCACACAATGGGGTGACGAAGGCAAAGGTAAATTAGTGGATTTATTAACCGAGCAGGCATCCTCAGTTGTTCGTTTTCAAGGCGGACACAATGCTGGTCACACGCTGGTTATCAACGGACAAAAAACGGTTTTACATTTAATTCCATCAGGAATTTTGCGCGAAAATGTGCAGTGTTTGATTGGCAATGGTGTCGTTTTATCACTCAACGCGCTATTTGAAGAAATTGAAGTGTTAGAAAAAGCTGGTCTTTCGGTTTGTAATCGCTTACTTATCAGTGAAGCGTGTGCATTAATTTTGCCTATTCACATTGCTATTGATCAAGCGCGTGAAAAAGCACGTGGTGGCAAAGCCATTGGTACAACTGGACGCGGCATTGGCCCAGCTTATGAAGATAAAGTGGGGCGTCGCGGCCTACGTGCGGGTGATTTACTCAATCCGCACACTTTTGCTGAAAAATTAAAAGAGCTCGTGGAATATCATAATTTCATGCTCGTGAACTACTATCACGCCCAACCCGTCGATTACGCTAACGTATTGGAAGAAACACTGCGCCTTGGCGAAAGAGTAAAACCGATGCTAACGGACGTGAGCGAATTGCTTTATGCTGCGCAAACACGCGGCGAGAATGTTCTTTTTGAAGGCGCACAAGGTGCGTTACTCGATATTGATCACGGTACATTCCCTTATGTGACATCTTCAAGTACCACTGCCGGCGGCGCCGCGACCGGAAGCGGGATTGGTTTGCTCGATTTTGATTATGTACTTGGTATCACAAAAGCGTATTCAACACGTGTTGGAAATGGACCATTCCCATCAGAACTATTTGATGAAAATGGTGAGCATTTAGGTACAAAAGGTCATGAATTTGGCGCGACAACAGGTCGTAAACGTCGCACCGGTTGGTTTGATGCAGTCGCCATGCGTAAATCAGCACAACTCAATAGCTTAAGTGGCATTTGCTTAACCAAATTAGATGTACTCGATGGCCTAGAAAAAATTGGCATTTGCACAGCCTACAATATTGATGGAAAAATCACACATACAGCTCCACTAGGTGCAGACAGTTACGAAAAATGCGTGCCTGTTTTTGAAGAAATGGCAGGTTGGTCAGAAAAATCGGAAGGCGTCACAAATTATGACGATCTTCCAGAAAATGCAAAAAAATATATTCATCGTTTAGAAGAATTAGTGGGTGTCAAAATTACCATTATTTCGACAGGCGCAGAGCGCGACGAAACAATTGTCTTAGAACACCCTTTCGCTTAACGGAGCAAAAATAACATGGCAGAAACAGTCGACGAATTAACCGTCACCTATGAAGAAGGCGGCATTGAAACCGTTAAAGAACTTGATAAAAAAGTCTTAACAAAAGGCGCATGGGCAACTGTGATGTATCGCTATCAAGAATGGAGTCCTGCAAAAGAAGAATACAGTGCAGATAAATTTACTATTCGTCGCTATCAAAAACGTGACGGTAGTTATCAACAAAAATCGAAATTTAATATTTCGAGTGTTGATCAAGCTAAAAGTATGATTGAAATTTTACAAGAATGGACAAAATAGTCTGTTTAAACAGTTGATTGCATAAAAAAAGCCGGCATGAAAAATCATACCGGCTTTTTTTTCGTTTAAGAAATAACTTATTTGGCTTTACGCTTTGCCGCAATTCGTAGACGCAACGCATTTAATTTAATAAAACCCGCCGCATCTTTTTGATCATAAGCACCCTTATCATCTTCAAATGTTGCAATGCTTTCATCAAATAAACTGTCTGTTGTCGATTCACGACCCACCACAATCACGTTACCTTTATAAAGTTTTAATCTCACTTTACCATTAACATTCAGTTGAGATTCATCGATCATCGTTTGGAGCATTTGACGCTCAGGACTCCACCAGTAACCGTTATAAATCAATGTTGCATAACGTGGCATCAATTCATCTTTTAAATGTGCAACTTCACGATCTAGCGTGAGCGACTCGATAGCACGATGCGCTTTCAACATAATCGTTCCTGCTGGCGTTTCGTAGCAACCACGCGATTTCATGCCCACATAACGATTTTCAACAATATCAAGACGACCAATCCCATTTTCGCCGCCGATTTTATTTAATCGCTCGAGTACCGTTGCAGGTGAAACTGGCTCGTCATTGATGGCAACAACGTCCCCTTTCGCATACGTTAATTCAATATAAGTCGCTTTATCCGGTGCATTTTCAGGCGACACAGTCCAGCGCCACATTGTTTCTTCGGGCTCCGTCCACGGATTCTCAAGGACACGACCTTCGTAAGAAATATGGAGTAAATTCGCATCCATCGAATAAGGTGATGTGCCACCTTGTTTCATTTCAACTGGAATCTCGTGTTTCGCCGCGTAATCAAGCAGTGATTGACGTGAGTTCAAATCCCATTCACGCCAAGGAGCGATAACATGAATATCTGGACGCAGGGCGTAAGCACCAAGCTCAAAGCGTACTTGATCGTTACCTTTACCCGTCGCGCCGTGTGAAATCGCGTCGGCACCTGTTTCATTCGCAATTTCAATTAAGCGTTTTGCAATCAACGGACGCGCAATAGAGGTCCCTAAGAGATATTCGCCTTCATAAATGGTATTTGCACGAAACATAGGAAAGACGAAATCACGCGCAAATTCTTCACGCAAGTCATCAATATAAATTTCCTTAATTCCCATTAATTTTGCTTTCGCGCGTGCTGGTTCAACTTCTTCGCCCTGCCCTAAATCGGCGGTAAACGTCACCACTTCACATTGATACACATCTTGTAGCCATTTCAAAATAATAGAGGTATCAAGACCACCCGAATACGCTAAAACAACTTTTTTTATACCTGACATAATTTCCCTAACTATTTAAAAATTAAACGATTATCTTTTAATAATACTAATGCCTTTGAGCAAATTCAACGCTTCATTTAACGCGTAATCTTTTGTTTCAGCAGCGGCTTTTTCTTTATTTTCGGCTTCAGTTTGAGCTGCGGCTTTTTCTTTTGCATTTTGTAAATGATTCGACAAGTCCGCTTCTTTAACTGGTTTGAAATCGGATTTCTCAAGTGCTTCTAATTTCATTTGTGCAAGAGCGATATCTGGTTCAATGCCTTCTGCTTGAATCGAGCGACCTGATGGGGTGTAGTAACGTGCTGTAGTGAGTTTTACAGCAGAACCATTACTTGTTGGCAGAATCGTTTGCACCGACCCTTTACCAAACGATTTCTCACCCATAATAATGGCGCGTTTTGAATCTTGAAGTGCGCCCGCCACAATTTCTGATGCTGACGCAGAACCTGCGTTAATTAAAACCACCATAGGTGCTTCATCAATTAAATCATCTGGCGCGGCATTGAAACGCATTTCAGAATTCGCAATACGGCCTTTAGTGTAAACAATTAAGCCATTTTTCATAAACGCATCACTGACTTCAACAGCGGCATTCAAAACGCCACCTGGATTGTTGCGCAAATCTAAAACAAGACCGTTCAAGTTACCGCCATTTTCTTTCTTAAGCGCTGCTAAGCCTTCTTTTAGATTTTCTCCTGTTGCAGACTGGAAACTGCTAATGCGAACATAACCATAATTTTTATCTAGCAATTTACTTTTAACACTTTTGGTTTTAATCACATCTCGAATGATGCTAATTTTAAGCGGTGTATCAAGGCCTTCACGAACAATTGTTAATAAAATTTTACTACCCGCCGCGCCACGCATACTTTTCACTGCATCCGCTAAACTCATCCCTTTAACTGGCTTATCATCAAGGCGAATAATTAAATCGCCCGCTTTAATGCCGGCACGTTGCGCTGGTGTGTCATCAATGGGGGATACAACCTTAACAAAACCATTTTCCATCGACACTTCAATACCAAGACCGCCAAATTGACCCGTCGTACCTTCTTTTAATTCTTGAAACTCATCTGCAACCAAATAAGCAGAATGAGGATCTAAACCACTTAACATGCCACGAATGGCGTCTTCCAATAATTTTTTATCTGAAACAGGCTCAACGTAATCTTGTTTGATTCGTCCAAAAATTTCCGTAAACGCTTTCAAATCTTCTAAAGGCAGTGCATCTGATACTTGCGCGGTCGCTTCAGTCTGTGTTTCAGCTTGAGCCAAAACAGTACTGCTGATGCCAACAATACCGCCAAGAGCTACGCCTAGGGACAATAAATAGATATTTTTATTTTTTAACATAATTTTATTTATATACTCGAATAATGTTTGAATTTAATTTTTTAAAGTGAACGTTTTACGATACGGACAAAATAGCGCGTCGCTTTTTCTTAATCCGAACGTTTTTATCTATTTGAATCTATTGTCAATGACACCACTCCATAGGATCAACTGCCTTTCCTTTTTTGCGAATACCAAAATACAAGCTCGCTTGATTATGCCCACCACTTAATCCCACTGAGGCAATAACATCACCCGCATTGACGACATCGCCTATTTTTTTATATAAACTTTGATTGAACGCATATAAGCTAATATAGCCTTTACCGTGATCAACAATAATCAGCAAACCATACCCACGCATCCAATCTGCATACACAATTTTACCATCTGTGATGCTTTGAATTTCTGTACCTTCAGGTGCAGCAATTAAAACGCCATCGAGCTTACCTTCTTCTCGCGCACTACCAAATTTCTGTATTAACTCACCTTTTACAGGCCAAGGCAAATCACCTTTTAATGCCGTAAAATCATTTTGTAGCGCAGGAAAATTCGTAACACCCGATAATTTTACCGACTCACCACTATTTTCTTCTTTTTTAATGCTTACTTCAGGTGTCGTGTCTTCATCAACTATTTTAGGGGCAACAAACGCAGCATCTTCAGCTTCTAATCGCTCTTTGCGTTGCGCTCGCGCTTTGATAATTTCATCATTTAAATCACTACTTGAATTTTGCAACGAATTTAACAAACTTTTCAGCTCACTTTCACTGTCTTTTAATCGATTAAGTTGCTGTTCATTAGACAAAATATCGGGTGAAACTTGACTTAACAATTCAGAACGTTTTTTTCTCAATGAATCGACGGCAACTTGTTCTGATTTTCTTTGTGCTAAATTACGATCTAACTCCGCCGTCCCTGCCTCATTTTGTGATTTAAGTTCCTCGAGTCGATGCAATGACTGGGTGACATTATTTAATTGATTCACACGTCTTGCACTTAAATAATCGTAATAAGCGAGCATTCGACTAGATAATATGGGATTTTCCTGATTAAGCAATAGCTTTAATCGTTCTTTATTTCCCATCGCATACATCGTTTTAATTTGCCCTGATAGCTCATCATTTTGTTTGAGCAAATCCACATTCAATGCTTTTATTTCAACATGAATTTTCTCTAAATTCTGTTTCTGGTGCGATATTTGAGTCTCTAAATTCTTCAATAAGGCGGCCGTACTTCCATATAACTTATCAAATTCTGCCAACTGACTATTGAGCAACTTCGTCTGCGCAGCTTTATCCACCGTAATAATCATATCGCGTGAGGTTAAAATCTCAGCGTCACTATTCGCCGCGACACAAAGGAGTAAACAGACACATCCAATTTTTTTCTGTATTTGCACCGTCAATTAACCTAATAATTTGCTCATAGATTTAAAAGAGATCGACCGCTCATTTCAGCGGGTTGATCAAGATGCAAAATTGCCAGCATAGTTGGCGCAATATCCGCCAAATTTCCACCCTGCTCTAAACTTCCTTCTCCTTCAACATAAACTAGCGGTACTAAGTTTGTAGTATGTGCCGTATGTGCTTGTCCTGTTGAAGTATCGCGCATTTGCTCAATATTGCCATGATCAGCGGTTACAAGCATACGTCCACCAACGGAAATTAACGCATCTACGACGCATTGCAGCGCATCATCAATTGCTTCAACTGCTTGAATTGCAGCATCTAATATACCGGTATGCCCCACCATGTCACAATTCGCAAAATTACAAATAATGACATCATGATGACCTTCGTTAATCGCTTTCACTAAATGATAAGTTACCTCTGGCAAACTCATCTCAGGCTGCAGATCATACGTTTTTACTTTAGGTGATTGTACCAAAATGCGCGACTCCCCTTCAAAAGGCTCATCACGTCCTCCATTGAAGAAAAATGTCACATGCGCATATTTTTCAGTTTCTGCTAAACGCAACTGCGTCATTCCTAATTGCGACAGATAATCGCCTAAGCTATTTTTAATCTCCGTTGAGGGAAATGCAATGGGATAGGTAAATTTTTCATGGTATTCCGTCAGCGTTGCAAAATAACCTCGATGCGGTGCATGATGTCGCTCAAAATTTGAAAAATCAGGTTGCGTAATTGCTTGGCTAATTTCACGTGCTCTATCGGCTCGGAAGTTCATAAAGACAACGGAATCATTTTCACCAATTGAAACAACAGATTGCTCGTTATCGGCAATCAGCGTTGGCAATACAAATTCGTCGCTCTCCCCTCGTGCATAAGCCGCATCTAAACCGGCTTGAGCAGTTGTGGCAAAATGAGGAGCTTGCGCTTTCATTAACATATTGTAGGCTTGCTCAACACGATCCCAACGGTTATCACGATCCATCGCATAAAAACGCCCCGTCATAGAGGCTATTTTACCCACCCCCAGCGTCGCCATTTTTGACTCTAAATAGATGAACGAACTCGCGGCACTTTTTGGTGGCACATCACGTCCATCTAAAAATGCATGAACATACACTTTTTTCAAACCACGTGTAGCGGCAAGTTCTACCATTGCCCCTATTTGTTGCTCGTGGCTATGCACACCACCAGCGGACAATAAACCAAGGATATGAAGCGCATTATCCTGTTCTTTCGCGCGATCAACAGCTTCACATAAAACCGTGTTTTCAAAAAAATGTCCGTCAACAATCGCGTCATTCACTTTAGAAAATTCTTGCGGCACATAACGCCCACTGCCAATGTGCAAATGCCCAACTTCTGAATTCCCCATTTGACCTTCAGGCAAACCCACAGCATGCCCAGAACAATTGAGATAGGTCATGGGATATTTTTTTTGTAATTTGTCCCAACATGGCGTTTTTGCCAGCGCAATTGCATTACTCTGTGACTCTGGCGAATAGCCAAATCCATCAATAATCAATAAAACTAATGGTTTTACAGGGTGATTCATGACTCTTTTCCTTTTTGATAACCCAGTTAAATCGGTGTTTTTCAATCAAATAATCTTATCGTGTTACCGCAACAGTAAAAAATAAGGTATGATTTCGCTAAATTTAGCATTGCCATGCGGCATTATAGCAATACACGCGGGCAGTGGTTACTTGAAATTCTTTTATTTACTTCTTAACAAGTGTACTCATGGATCGCTATCTCGAATTTATCTTAAATCATTACATTCTATCGCTCGCATTAGCGGTGGTCACTTTTCTTCTTATTCAAGAATTTTTTGACGTCATATTCAAAAGGTTTGAGGCTATTTCGCCTCTGTTAGCTGTTGCTAAAATGAATGACCACAATACAATCGTTATCGATGTACGTGAGTCACCTGACTTTATTCAAGGGCATATTGAAAATGCAATTAATGCCCCGTTAAGCAATCTAAGTGAACAGATGCCACAACTTAGCAAATACAAAAAAAATGTAATACTGCTCACTTGCCAGACAGGTACTCGAGCGAGCGCTGCAGCCAAACTATTCGCTAACGCTGGATTTGACCATATTTTACTTCTTACCGGTGGCATGACGGGGTGGCAAGATGAATATAAATTGCCCATTAAAATTACAAGTAAAAATCGTGTGATATCTTAAAATTATTAGACTCACTCACCCCTTCTTTTTATTTTTAACTTTATTAAACTTTGAGAAAAAACATGGCTGAAGATACCGCTGCAGTAGAAAAACAATTCGCAATTCAAAAAATTTACACGAAAGACATTTCGTTTGAAACACCCAATTCACCTAAAGTATTTATTGAAAAATGGGAACCTTCTGTTGAATTCAATCTTGCAACACAAGTTCAACAATTAGATGAAACATTAATGGAAGTGGCTATTAAACTCACCATTACCGTCAAAAGCGGTGAGCTTGTCGCTTACTTAGTTGAAGTGTCTCAAGCGGGTATTTTTGTTCTCGGTGGATTTAATGATGAAGAAATGAGCGGCATGGTTGGTAGTTTCTGTCCCAATATTTTATTCCCTTACGCTCGCGAAGTGGTTTCTGATTTAGTAGCAAAAGGTGGTTTTCCACAGTTCATTCTTGCGCCAGTTAATTTCGATGCACTCTTTGCGCAACAAGTTCAACAAGCACAAGCGAAGCAAGCGCCTAGCTCAGAAACTATTAACTAACTATGAGCGACAAAATAGCGGTACTTGGCGCAGGATCGTGGGGAACAGCGCTTGCTATGCAAGCGGCGCGTAATGGTTGCCCAACGCTACTTTGGGGACACAATCCCGCGCACATGGAAACACTCAAGCAAGATCGTGAAAATCATCGCTATTTGCCCAATTTGCTTTTTAGTGAAAATTTAGCCATTACAGACGATTTGGCTGATATTGCTGCATTTAGCGATTTGATTTTGGTTTCTGTTCCATCACATGCTTTCAAAGATACCCTGCTTAAATTAAAACCATTAGTATCCAGTAATGTGAAAATTGCTTGGGCAACCAAAGGGTTTAATAAAGAAAATGGTGGCTTGTTGCATGAAATTGTTGCTGACATTTTTGGTGAAAACACCCCTGCCGCATTGATTTCTGGTCCTAGTTTTGCCCGTGAAGTAGCCGCAGATCTCCCTACTGCCATTAGCATCGCATCAACACAACCTGAATTTGCGACGCAACTTGCCCACATAATGCACAGTAAACGCTTTCGTACCTATACCAACAACGATTTAATCGGTGTTGAAGTCGGCGGTGCGGTTAAAAACGTCATGGCTATTGCCGCCGGCATTGCTGATGGATTAGGATTTGGTGCCAATACTCGTGCTGCGTTGATTACACGAGGGCTCAATGAAATTATTCGCCTTGGCGTCGTAATGGGAGGCAAACAAGACACTTTTATGGGTCTTGCTGGCCTTGGTGATTTACTCTTGACCTGCACCGATAATCAATCGCGTAATCGTCGCTTTGGCCTCGCTTTAGGACAAGGAAAAACGAGTGCTGAAGCCACGCAAGAAATCGGACAAGAAATTGAAGGCGTATCCGCGGCAAAGCAAACCTATTTGCTCGCTCAACGGTTTGGCATTGATATGCCTATTACCGAGCAAACGTACAAAGTGCTTTATGAAGGCTTAACGCCTCTTGAAGCCGTACAAAATTTATTGGCGCGTGAACAGAAAGCAGAATCCTAATTCATTTACCATAAGGCAAAAAACCGCTTTCAATCTAAGCTGAAAGCGGTTTTTTTTATACCCTCAACCCAGATGTCTTTAAACTTTGAGTAAATCGTCTTTTGATGCGTCAACAATCGCTTTAATTTTATCGGCTTCAACGCGAGTCATTAGCGGTTTAAAATCATTTAACTGATGATTGACAAGTGGCTTTAACTCATCAATCCAAC
>CAJBJW010000365.1 GCA_903953455.1 uncultured Pseudomonadota bacterium
AATGCGCGTCCCACTTGGCGTGATTGGCATTATTTACGAATCACGCCCCAATGTGACGGTTGACGCTGCGGCGTTGTGTTTAAAATCCGGTAATGCGTGTATTTTGCGCGGAGGCTCTGAAGCGATTCACTCAAACCAAGCTATTGCGCAATGCGTGACGCAAGGTTTGCTCGATGCGGGTCTGCCACAGGGCGCGGTGCAAATTGTAGAAACGACCGATCGCGCCGCTGTAGGTGAGTTGATTACGATGAAAAATTTTGTCGATATTATTGTGCCGCGTGGAGGAAAAAGTTTAATAGAGCGTATCAGCAACGAAGCGACGATTCCTGTTATTAAGCATTTAGACGGGATTTGCCATGTCTATATTGACGATAAAGCAGATATGGACAAAGCTATGCGCATTGCCATCAATGCAAAAACGCATCGTTATGGCGTGTGTAATGCGATGGAAACGCTGCTCGTGTCAGAAAGTATTGCGCCACATATTCTGCCTAAACTCGCGCAAGCCTATATTGAAAAAGGAGTGGAATTGCGGGGTTGTGCAAAAACGTGTTCATTACTTGCAGTTAATTGCCTTCGTGCAACGACGGAAGATTGGCAAACCGAATATCTTGCGCCCATTTTATCGATTAAAATTGTCAGCGGAATTGATGAAGCCATCGATCATATTCATCGCTTCAGCTCGCAACACACGGAGGCCATTGTGACAGAAGATTACACACTGGCTCGTCGTTTCTTGCGTGAAGTCGATTCAAGTTCTGTTATGGTCAATGCGTCCACGCGTTTTGCAGATGGCTTTGAATACGGTTTAGGGGCAGAAATTGGTATTAGTACCGATAAACTTCATGCTCGAGGTCCAGTAGGCTTGCACGGTTTAACTTCGCTTAAATATATCGTCCTTGGCGATGGTCATATTCGTCAATAAATGATTGGTATTTTTGGCGGTACATTTGATCCAGTGCATTTTGGACATTTGCGCTCTGCGTTGGAATTGAAAGCGTTATTTGAACTCGATCATGTGCGTTTAATTCCTTGTATGCCCTCTCACAGGTCGCAAACGAAAGCGAGTGCTAATCAGCGTTTAGACATGCTAGAGCTTGCGGTAGGAAATCAACATGATTTAATCATTGATGCTCAAGAATTAGAACGTGGCGGGTATTCTTATACGTTTGATACGCTTACTTCACTGCGTCATCATCATACACAAACACTATTATTATTTATTGGCAGTGATGCATTTAATCAGTTAACGACATGGTATCGATGGCAAGAAATCTTTGATTTAGCACATGTTGTTGTGATTACACGCCCCGATACGGTACTCAATTCACTAAGCGATTTTTTTAAAAAACGCTTAATTCATGATAAAAACATTTTAAAAAAATATAGTGCTGGTGGTTTATTTTTTCAAGAAATTACACAATTAGCCATTTCTGCAACTGCAATTCGCGGTATGATTGCGGCAGGATGCAGTCCGCGATTTTTATTACCTGACGCGGTGACAGATTATATTACGCAACATCAGCTCTACAAAGAGTAATTTTTTACGATTTAAAAAGGAACACAATGCAAACAGAGGCTTTATTAAAAATAGTTGAAGACGTTTTAGAAGAACGCAAAGCACACAATATGGTCGTGCTTGATGTACGAGGAAAAACTAGCTTCACAGATTATATGATTGTCGTCACAGGAACATCAAATCGTCACATTAAGGCATTATGTGATTATGTAGAAGTAGCTGTAAAAGAGAAAGGTTTTTTACCTCTTGGGATGGAAGGAGATATTACATCTGATTGGGTGCTTTTAGATTTAGGTGATGTCATTGTCCATGCGATGACCGAGCAATCGCGTGGATATTATCAAATTGAAAAACTATGGTCAGTGGGTGGTGAATTGCCACAGGTTCAGGCGGCTTAAAAATAACTTTTTCTCTAATCAGAAATAAAAAAAGGCGAATTTAGTTCGCCTTTTTTATTGCCAATCCGTTTACATTTTTAATTTTAAAAGTAATGAACGTCCGGTTTTCCTTCACCGTCAGGTCCTGTATGTAGGATAGTGGGTGATGTTGGTCCAGGTCAGGGGAGGTTGTGTTGTTGGAGGT
>CAJBJW010000366.1 GCA_903953455.1 uncultured Pseudomonadota bacterium
CCTTTTTGTCCGTATAGTGAACAGTTAACCAGACGTTTGTATCAATAGCATCCTCACCTAATTTATAACTGGGCGATGTCGATAACTCACCGGCACCGTTTTGCCATGAATAACTCAATTTCCCGAGGCCGTCCGCATCTTTGAGTGTGCTTGACGCAGTCAGTGTAGCGCCCCACACAGGCGAGCCTTTGAGAGTTATCGCGCCTGTTGGTGCTTTATTGGCTAAAATTAGCATTGCTGCACTCGTCATACTTTCATTCGTTTTTTGTAAATCCGTATAACTGGCTTTGACGCTAATATTTTTGCCCACATCTTCTTGCGTTAATTCATAACTCGCTTGATCTGCATTAGCAATGACATTGCCTTCGTTTAGCCATTGATAATGAATCTCCCCTAAACCATCAATATCGGTTAGCGTGTTGGACGCGCTTAAAACATGCCCTTTTTTAGCCATACCCGTAATGGAAACATTTCCCTTTGGTGAATCATTTTCATTTGCGATAGTAAGTGGATCCAATCCTGGTGAGAAAAAATCCCCAATTACATTTTCTAGATTCCCGAGTCCATCGGTGAAACTTGCTTTAACGCTCACTACATTGCCGACATCAATTTGAGTGAGTGCATACGTTGCTTGGGTTGCATTTAAAATAGCATTGTTATTTCTTAACCATTGATAACTTATCGGACCTAATCCATCTAAATCAGATAAATCATTTGACGCAGTTAATGTATGATTTTGCGCAGGTTTACCAGAAAGTGAAACACGCCCCGATGGCTTATCGTTCACATCGACAATTTTTGCGGTTGCTGCACTGCCAACACTTTCAGACGCACCAAACTTATCAATATAATTCGCTTTAACACTGATTGTTTTATCAACATCAGTCTGTGTCAGAACATAAGTAGATTGCGTTGCACTTAAAATTTCACTGCCACTTCTTTGCCATTGATACGAAATATCCCCTATTCCATCTAAATCAACTACGGTATCAATATTCGCTATGAGTGTTTGATTTTGTGTAGCGGCACCTAAAATAGAAATAGTACCCGTTGGCGTATCGTTTACATTCACAATCTTGGCTGTCACAGCACTTGACACACTTTCATGCGCGTCAAATTTATCAATATAACTCGCTTTAACGCTGATCGTTTTATCAACATCGTTTTGGGTTAAAACGTAAGTGGGTTGTATTGCACTTGGAATATCACTCCCACTTCTTTGCCATTGATACGATACCGTACCAATTCCATCCAAATCAGCTAAGGTATTTGACGCCGTGAGAACTTGCCCTTGCGTCGCGGTACCCGTGATGAAAACTGCACCCGTTGGCGCATCGTTGATATTCGCAACTGCCATTGTAGATGAACTTACCACGCTTGCTGAAAAACCTTCATAGTCCATATAACTCGCTGTCACCGAAAACGTTTTCCCCACATCCGATTGTGTTAGGGTATAGGTTGTTTGTGTTGCATTTTGAATCGCGCCACTATTATTGAACCATTGATAACTAACGGTACCCATACCATTCGCATCTAATAAGGTATTTGACGCCGTCAACACTTGGCCTTGTGTAGGTGTGCCCGTGATGGAAACACTCCCTGTTGGTGCATGATTTTCGATAACAACAGGTTGAGGTGGTGTTGGTGTTGATGGCGTAGGAGGAAGAATAGGTAGAGGAGCTAAAACATAATTATCATCCGTCGTCGCATTAGCAATACTAACGATATCTGATTGAGAAGATAAAGCATTAGAATCCCCCCACGTTACAACTGAACCATCATTTCTCAATGCCGCAAAGGTTCCCCCACTGGTTGTGAATATTTTGTTAACAGGCTTAAAATTAAGATTATTAATATCATTAATTTCGGGAACAGTAGAACTATCGCCACCATTATTACTTCGTCCCCAAGTTACAACTGAACCATCATCTCTCAACGCTGCAAAAGCAGCATAAGTTGAAAAAATGTTTTTTACA
>CAJBJW010000367.1 GCA_903953455.1 uncultured Pseudomonadota bacterium
CCTTACTATTAAACTTAATTTGCCTTGGTGGATGGCTGTTATTCATGGAGGATTAGCAACACTTCTTATTTTGCCATTGATTGCTATTCATTTTTATAGTAAATATGATTTCCCACTTTTAGAATCAAAAAAAACGACACAAGATGTTGATATACATGCAGTTATTGAACCAGTTACGAAAGAGGCTGATTCACTCTATGGACGGTTAAAATCACAATTACAACGCACACGAAACGGTTTAGGCAGTATTTTATCCAAATCAACTAGTGAAAATTTATTAGCTGACATTGAAGCGAATTTGTTGATGGCTGACGTTGGTGTTGAAGCAAGCGCGGCAATTATAACTCGTTTATCTGAGCAACTCAGTCGAGTTGAATTAAATGATCGTGATGTATTAGAACATGCTTTAAAAGAGGCTTTGATTGATATTTTAAAGCCGTGCGATATTAATCTTAGTATTCCAAAACAGGATAAGCCTTTCGTCATTTTAGTTGTTGGTGTAAATGGTGCAGGTAAAACGACAACAATTGGTAAATTAGCCAATCGGTTAAAATTACAAGGGCATAGCGTCATGCTTGCGGCTGGTGATACCTTTAGAGCCGCGGCTGTTGAACAGCTTCAAACATGGGGAGATCGCAATGAAATTCATGTGGTTGCGCAACATACGGGAGCAGACTCTGCCTCTGTCATTTTTGATGCAATTCAATCGGCACAAGCTAAAAATATTGATGTATTAATTGCAGATACAGCTGGTCGATTGCAAACCAAGTCCAATTTAATGGAAGAACTCAAAAAAGTAAAACGTATCATGTCAAAACTCGATGATACCGCGCCACATGAGGTTTTATTAGTATTGGATGCGGGTACTGGACAGAATGCGATTTCTCAGGCCAAATTATTCAATGAAGCGGTGACATTGACAGGGTTAACCTTAACAAAATTAGATGGTACTGCAAAAGGTGGTGTTATTTTTGCGCTAGCAAAACAATTTGGCATTCCGATTCGTTTTATTGGGATTGGTGAAGGCATTGAAGATTTGCAAGATTTTGATGCTGAAAATTTCGTTAATGCTTTATTTATTAAAGACTAAAAATTATGTTGGAATTTGACAATGTAAGTATGCGTTACCAAGAAGTAGGCGATGTGCTTCGCAATGTGAGTTTCCGTTTAACAAAAGGTGAAATTGCTTTTTTAACGGGGCATTCTGGGGCGGGTAAGAGTACATTGTTTAAATTGATTGCCATGATTGAGCGGGGTAATCGTGGAAAAATTATGTTTAATAAAAGAGACTTAAGCCAAATTCGATCAAGTCAAATACCCTATATACGTCGAGAAATGGGGTTAATTTTTCAGGATTACAAATTGCTTAATGATCGTACTGTATTTGATAATGTGGCGTTACCTTTAGTTATTATGGGGTACAGCGCTAAAGAAATTAACGGCCTAGTTCGTGCGGCACTTAGCAAGGTGGGATTGCTTGGTAAGGAGAGAAAGCTTCCATTGACATTATCTGGAGGTGAGCAGCAGCGTGTAGGTATTGCACGGGCGGTAGTGCATAAGCCTTTAATTATTTTAGCTGATGAGCCAACTGGAAATTTAGATCCCGAATTATCTGCAGAAATTATGCACTTATTTGAACAGTTCCAAAATGTCGGTGTAACAGTATTGATTGCAACGCATGATATTTCACTCATTTCCACGCTAAATCATCGGGTGTTGAGATTAGATCATGGCAATTTAGTGGCAAGTGTCAAATGAGTAAAGTCATAAATTAAACGTACCGTTTCACATTCATCAAATTTAGAAAATGTCGTTCATTGAGTCAATAAAATTATGAAGCATAAGAACAAGCACAAGCCTAGAAATAATCACAACAGTATCATCGAGGCGAAAAGAAACCCTAAACAAACCTCAAAAACGGGTGGCACGTTTGTCGATAAATTATATGCATATCGAGATCAGCATGCTCAGGCGTTATTTTCAAGTCTAGGTCGCCTTGTTGCATCGCGTCTAAATGCGCTTTTAACGGTTATTGTGTTGTCAATTTCCATTTCGCTGGCTTGTGGTTTTTATTTATTGATTATGAATACGAAGCAACTCACCGTTGATCTCGAAAGCAGTAATCAGATTTCCCTCTTTTTACATGATGATGTTTCACTTGCGAGTGCAAATCGTTTAGCGAATGGCATTAAGCTTGACCCAAGTGTTCAAATGGTAAAAGTGATAACGAAAGAGCAAGCACTTAAAGAGTTTGAAGACTTCAGTGGGTTTGGTGATGCAGTTCGAGCATTAGAAAAAAATCCATTGCCAATCGTACTGCAAGTGATACCCAAGAATTCGTTGGAAGAAGGGCAGAATGTTGAAACATTAGTGGAAAATTTTAAACAAGCCGCTGAAGTTGATTTTGCTCAATTGGATTTGCATTGGGTAAAACGGTTGCAGACAATGATCGAAGTATCTCAATGCGCCATGATTTTGATGGGAATTTTATTAAGTTTGGCCGTGTTAGTTATTACAGGGAATACGATTCGCTTGGAATTTCATACACGTCGAGATGAAATTATCATTGCAAAACTTGTTGGTGCTACGAATAGTTTTGTTCAACGCCCGTTTTTATATAGTGGTTTTTGGATTGGTTTTTTCTCAGGAATTAATGCTTGGTTTATCGTCACTCTTATGATGTTGATTCTAAAGCAGTCTGTTGAAAAACTATCTATGCTCTATAACAGCAGTTTCCATCTATTATTCATGGGTTTTTTTGAAACGCTAGCACTGATTTTTGTGTCATCTATGCTAGGCATTGTGGGTTCTTGGGTTGTTGTGCAGATACAGCTGCAACAACTCAAGAGTTAAGTGCCTATTTTTCTGCTGCTAGTGTTTCAAAACGAAAGGTTCCTTGATTGTTTTCGCCTAAAGAGTTTGCAAGCCATGGTAGCGTCGTTTTCATTGTTTGAGCCAAATTCCAAGGCGGATTGATAACAATCATACCGCTCGCTGTCATTCCTCGCTTAGATCCATCTAAAACGGTTCCCAGTTCAAAGAGCTGTATATTGGATAGGCCAGTTTTTATCAATGCTTTTTCGAGAGCTTGATTACGTTCTCTATCAATGACGGGATACCAAAGTACATAAGTGCCTGTAGAAAATCGTTTGTGCATTTGCGTAAGCGTTTTGACTACTTGGTCATAATCACTTTTCATTTCGTAAGAAGGATCTATTAATACCATTCCTCGCCTCTCCACAGGAGGAAGCAGCCCAAAACTGTCTTTTAATCCGTCTGAATGATTAATTACTATACGTTTATCATGCTTCATATTGAGTTTTAATGCGGCTATTTCAGTCGAATGTAATTCAAATAGGTGCAGTTTGTCATGAGGGCGCAGAAGTTGTTTAATAAGTAATGGTGAACCTGCATAACGCGTCAGTTGACCATTTGAATTAAAGCGTTTTTGCATGGAGACATAATTTGCAACTGAAACGGGTAAGTCGTCACGCTGCCATAATTGGCTAATACCGCTATCAAATTCACGATTTTTTGAGGCGTAATCGCCGTCTAATTCGTATTTTCCACCGCCAGCGTGTGTATCAATAACGCAGAAAGGTTTTTCTTTTTGTGTTAAATAGGTAAGGATTTCAAGTAACACAATGTGTTTTAGCACATCCGCGAAATTTCCAGCATGAAAAGCGTGACGATAACTTAACATAGCATCATGGGGTAATGGTGACTAACCAACCCGCTTCAGCATTACACTTTTCATTTTTCGCAATAACCTTGATGTTGATTCGTGCGGTTGTATCACGTAATTCGAGTGGTAATTTACCTATGACGCGAAAGAAATCGCCTTTAGGTTCAATTATTAGCGGAACCACTTGTGATTTAATAGTGACTTCAATTTGCTCTGGTTTTTGTACATTAAAAGCTAAGAATGAAAATTCAGACTCGGGTGAAACCGTCGCTAAATGTTCAGGTTCAAATTTAGATAACTGGGCTTTTACGCAAGCCATACCGCTACTTGAGCCACTATTGCCAGTATGCATACTATGATCAATAGCATAACTGTTGGTTGCGACTAAAAGGGAGATCAGCCCGATTGCGTGCCATTTTGATTTTTTCATTTTTGCTTCCTTATTATTTTTATAGTAAAAAAGTGATTTGGAACCGAAATTCTAGGAAATTCACCCTTTAGTATAGAAGGAAATGTGAAATGACGCGAGTTTACAATACACTTCATGCCCTTATTATTTGGAAAGAAGATGCTTTTCAAGGATTTCTAGTCGAGAAGGCGTTCCAATATCCATCCATAACCCTTCAAAATATTCGCCTGTTACGAGACCTTTTAACATAGCCTCACGTAGGATAGGGGCCAGCTTTGTGCTGTTTTTAGGTGCTTGTTGAAATAATTGTGGGGAATAAAGTCCAATCCCACTGAACGTTAAGCAATTACTTTCGTTTGAGCAGAGAGTGTTGTCAGGATTTAAATGAAAATCCCCTTGAGGATGATGTGCAGGGTTAGCCACTAAGATTAGGTGCGCTAAATCAATTGATTTTTCATGTAAATGTTCAAATTGAAAATCGGTGGCAATATCTGCGTTGACGACTAAAAACGGTTTTTCGCCTAATAAAGGCAAAGCGTGAATGATTCCTCCTGCCGTTTCAAGTCCTTTTTCACCCTCAGGAGAATAGCAAATGGTTGCTCCAAATTTTGATCCGTCTCCTAGAGTGTCTTCAATTTGTTTACCTAGGTAAGCGTGATTGATTACAATTTCGGTAATTTCCGCTGAGACTAAACGCTCAATAATTCGTTCAATTAGCGATTTTCCTGCTGCCAATAAAAGCGGTTTTGGCGTGTGTTGCGTGAGTGGCATCATTCGCTCACCACGCCCAGCAGCTAAAATCATGGCTCGCATAGAGAATTAGTTAATCTTAAAGTAATCAACAGCGTTTGCGAGTGCAATTGCTTGATCTTTTAAGTTAATAGCTGTAGCGGCCGATTGTTTCACTAATGTTGCGTTTTGCTGTGTCATTTCTTCCATTTCTAAAATAGCATTATTAGCTTGTCCGATGCCGGTACTTTGTTCATCCGAAGCAATGGAAATATCTGCAATCATTTGCGTCACAGTGCGAATAGAAGTAACGATTTCTTCCATGGTATGACCCGCATCAAGCACTAATTTACTGCCATCCTCAATTTTGTCAACGGAATCGTTAATTAATAATTTTATTTCACCTGCTGCTGTAGCGGCTCGTTGCGCTAAGCTACGTACTTCACTTGCCACCACCGCAAAGCCTCTGCC
>CAJBJW010000368.1 GCA_903953455.1 uncultured Pseudomonadota bacterium
CCAACGTTAATCCACTCGTTTCACGTTTCCCATTTCTCAATCTGCGCTGATCGTCTTTTACCTTATCCTTCATTAAAAAAATCAGAAGAATCGACCGTTTTGAACTCTATGACTAGATGGATTAATCGGAGGCTTACATTCAATCTTTACTGGGTACCGCAAAACTCAATGGCTTAATGAGACACTCGAAAAACTACCCACTTGGCCTTATAGTCGCATCGATGAACTCCTGCCTCTTTCCTCAGACGCTCTACAGAAATTGAAACACTAAATTCATTTGCTTTGGAATGGGGTCATGTCGGGCGCTTACTTTTCTTATAAATTGTGTACTTTTAAAACACGCTCTAAGTGTCCAGTTTTACTTTACCATTACAGATAACCAATGTTGTAATGGAATGCGGTAAGCTTTTGACGGCTGCCGCTTTTCCTTCACCCCATAAGTGATAATCTATTTCAATCTCTGTCGTATTCAATACAATCACCACTGTCGAGCCATCTGGATTAATGAACGCTGTTGTTTGCAAACTATCACGATTAGATGAGCTAATAATACGTTTCGCATTCGGTTTTACAAATTTTGAAAAATGTCCTAAATAATAATAGCTATTCGTGTAATGCAATTCGCCACGTTGCGTATCAGCAATAATAGGCGCAAAGCAGAAGTTGCCCACATGATTGGGCCCACCTGTTTCATCCAAAAGCACATTCCAATCAAGCCAAGCACAGGCACCCGCATTAAAGTCGTTAATCATTGAATGACCGTAAATTTCACCTAAATTCCAATCTTCAATTCGATTCAAATCAAATTTCTCAATACATCCTTCTGTAAAAATAAGATTAGTAACTGGAAAAGCTTCTTTTACCTTTTTTAAATTATCAAAAAGCATTCCACTGCCTGTCCACGTTTCATACCAATGATATCCAATTCCCCACACATATTTAGCTGTATTGACATCATTAAGAACCGCGCAAGCTCTTTGATAAATTAAGTCACGATTATGATCCCACGCAATCAGTTTTTTATCCTGTAAACCATTATGATGCAGCGTAGGCCCAAGATAATTTTTAATAAACTCGCTTTCTTCTTCGCCTGTGTAAAGACAAGACTCCCACGTTTGACTTGCCATCGGCTCATTTTGAACGGTCATACCCCAAATAGGGATATCCTCTTTTTCATATGCTTGAATGAATTTAACGAAATAATTCGCCCAGCTTTGTCGATATTCAGGCAACAACTGTCCACCTTTTAGCATGCTGGCATTCGTTTTCATCCAAGCAGGTGGACTCCAAGGACTGGCTAGTACCGTGAGTTGCCCCCCCGCCATTTGCATAGCCTGTTTAATCAACGGAATACGATAGTTTAAATCCTGCGCCACAGTGAAACTATCAAGCGTCGCATCATTTTCCTCTACATAGGTGTAACTTTGACTCGAAAAATCACAGCTATGAATAGAGGTCCGAGCCATCGTATAACCAATACCCTGCTCTGCATCGTAATAAGCAAGAAGTAACTCTTGCCGCTTGCATTCGGGCAATTTTGCAAATGTTTCTGCTGCTGCATCGGTTATTGCGCCGCCAATCCCTACAATCGTTTGAAACGTTTTAGACGGGTCAACAAACACACACACTTGCGATTCTAAAGGCTGACCAAAATCAAAAAATGCTAATTCAGCTGTTTTCGTTAATCGGTAATTTGTATTTTTCGCTGTTGTGTATACACTCATTTTTTTACCCCAATCTACTGCTAATATTTAAAAATTAGTCATTAACGACATTCTAAAACTAATCGGCTCAACTGGATGAAAATGAATATCATCAACGCCCGCCCCATTGCCAGAATTATAACAAGGATCTGTTTTTAAACAGGAGCTATAAAAGTAATCAATACCACTGTCTTTACGATTGAGCATATTAAAGACTTCGCCTTGAATTTTAATATGCTTGTTAAATTCATACCCCACTGTACCCGATAGCATCAAGGTTTCTTGAGAGCGTACGCTATTATCTTCAATTAACGCACGCGGTCCAAAATAGCGCAGTCTAGGTCCACCATAAAAACCACCATACACATCATGCACCGTCGCGCCTGAGGCAATCACCGTTTCCACCGCACCGGGAATATAATTTCCTTCCGAGGGATTACCTTGGAAACGTGCTTTAGAGAAACTCAAATCTGCGTCTAAAGTTAGCCAATGGTTGGGCGAATAGAAATTAGCGGATTCAATCCCATAGCGCCGACTTGGGTGACTCGCTGAAGTGGTTCCCGCATCGCCCACAAACACTAATTCAGAATCAATATCTAGCCACCAAATAGCTAGCGTACTATTTAAACCCTCAATCCAATTGCTACGCGCTCCAATTTCTGCGCCATAAGTGCGCGATAGCGGTACGGCTTTTTCAATAGGATTGCCCTCAGAATCGGTTGTTTTTCCAGTTGACGGATCTACTTTCGTATTTACCCCTCGTGCATCATTACTATGAAAACCTAATCCGCCATTTAAATAAAACTCTGTGTCTGCCCAAGGGCCAAACACCATACCCAACTTAGGACTCACAAGGCCATCATAAACAGTGCCATTATTGGCATTTTGGTTACTTTTACTCACATCAAAACGATAACCATCAAGACGCAACCCTAAATTCGTTTTAAACCAATTTGTCCAGGTCGTTTTGTTATCAAAATAAGGACTTAAACTACTTTGCCAAATCGTATCATTACGCGTGTAATCGAGAACTTTCTGCGCTTTAGTGTGCGTTAAGCTATTTTGAATATTATCATTTCTAAACTGCAATCCAAACGTACTTTCTGAATCAAATTGACCCAATTTATGAAAAAGAGTGTGCGCAGCTTTAAAACCCGTCACATAGCGTTTATCGGGTTGACCAAATTGATCGCCATTCACAGGATCATCTTGAAAATAGGTAAAATTAGAATATAAATCCAGCGAGGTAAACAAACCATACGCCATGAGTTGTGTTTTACTGTCTTTGTCTTGGCGATGCCACTCACCCGTGACACTATAGCGATCACTGCGTCCGCCATCCGTTGGGTCAACAGTACCAAATCGATCAAGTGAGCCACTGTCCGCCGCACGTTTTGGGATTTGATCCGTCGAATTCCAATCGGCTCCCATCGCCATGCCCGTTATACTCCAGCCATGATCACCATGCTCTTCACTGTATTTTAAAACACCATTGAATTTTAAATACTCGTTACTCACAAGCCATGGCCCACCGTTGTGCACCGTGTCACCGGCGTAGAGTAAATTACCCTCACCCATTTTTTGTGACCCCATGACAAGGCCACGATAATAATCAAAACTGCCACCGGTAAACTTAACGGTATGATCGGGCAAATTTTTCATGTATTGAATATCGGCTGCACCTGCACTCGAGAAATCACCATTTTCAGCATAATAATTCCCTTTTTGATAATTGATGGTTTGAATGAGTTCAGGAATGAGAAAATTCGTATCCATCCACCCCTGACCATGTGCGTGTGACGGTAAGTTTACCGGCACACCATCCACTTGCGTTAAGAAATCCGTTCCATGATCTAAGTTAAAACCGCGTAAATAATATTGACTTGCCTTCCCTTCGCCACTGTGTTGACTGGAAATCAATCCGGGTACCGTTTCTAGCACTTCACTTGGGCGCGTAATGGGGCGGTATTTTAATTGTTCTTGCCCAACGGTGCCCTGCGATGCACTGTTTGCAATGCCCACCAGTGAATCCGAGCGCTGCGTAATTATCATATCCTCAAGTTCAACGGCTTCCTTATTGGCCTTGAGTTTCTTAGTTTTTTTATTTTTTGTGTTGTCCTTATCATTTATCGTTGAGGCTTCTGTATTCACATCCGTGTATTCCCCGTGTGCATAA
>CAJBJW010000369.1 GCA_903953455.1 uncultured Pseudomonadota bacterium
CATGCTATCGAGCCCGTTGAGCATTACCCGCAAATGCTTTTTGATACATTACGCGAGTCAGCCCCCGCCGGTGTGAGCGACCCTGTCATTGTGGTAATGACACCGGGTTCCTATAACAGTGCCTATTTTGAACACGCTTTTCTGGCGAGTCAGATGGGCGTTGAACTGGTTGAAGGGCAAGATTTATTTGTTCACGATAAAAAAGTATATATGCACACCACCGAAGGCGCTCAGCAGGTGCATGTCATTTATCGTCGTGTGGATGATGATTTTCTGGATCCGCGAGTGTTCAGACCGGATTCAACATTAGGCGTTCCTGGTTTAATTGATGCGTATTGTCACGGGAATGTGTCGCTGGCAAATGGGGTTGGTACGGGGGTTGCCGATGATAAATCGACCTATTTATTTGTGCCGGATATGATTAAGTTTTATTTAGGAGAGGAACCACTGCTCTCCAATGTACCAACATGGCGTTTAAGTATGAAAGACGATCTGAAATATGTGCTTGAACATCTGTCTGAATTGGTTGTCAAGGAAGTACAAGGTTCTGGCGGCTATGGCATGCTAGTTGGGCCAACCAGTTCAAAAGCGGAAATTGACGCGTATAAGCAACGTATTTTAAGTGATCCAGCCAATTTTATTGCTCAACCCACACTTGCACTATCAACCTGCCCAACGCTTGTGGAATCAGGCGTTGCCCCTCGTCATGTCGATTTACGCCCCTTTGTATTATCGGGAAAAGAAATTCGTCTGGTACCGGGTGGATTAACACGTGTTGCCCTCAGTGAAGGCTCATTAATTGTCAATTCGTCGCAAGGTGGCGGAACGAAAGACACTTGGGTATTGGAGAATTAATATGTTATCACGTACAGCAGAAAATTTATTTTGGATGGCACGTCACATTGAACGTGCTGAAAACACAGCCCGCGTCCTTGATGTTGCTCATCGAACATCCTTACTGCCTCTTGATATCGAAGGGACGGAGGCTTATTTATGGTACGCGCCGCTCAATATTACCGGTTGCGCTGCAGGTTACGAGCGTAAATACGGGTTGGCTAAAGCTGAAACAGTGACGTATTACTTAGCGCTTGATCCAGATAATCCTTCAAGTATTTATACCTGTTTAAAAATAGCGCGTGAAAATGCAAGGGCAGTTCGCAGTGCAATTACGTCTGAAATGTGGGAGGTGATTAATGCTACATGGCTCGAACTCAATCGTGTTTCTGAGCAAATGGAATATGAGAAATTTCCCGATTTTTTTGATTGGGTAAAAGATCGCTCTCATTTATTTCGTGGTGTCACGCTGGGAACCATACTCAAAGATATTTCACTGAGTTTTATCAAGCTGGGAACATTTTTAGAGCGTGCGGACAATACCGCGAGAATTTTGGATGTGAAATATCATATTTTACTCACTGAAGCTGATAATGTCGGTAGTGCGGCAGACTATTATCAATGGGGCTCTTTGCTTAAATCGGTGAGTGCATTTGAAGCCTATCGAAAAATTTACCGTGATGTTATTTCACCACTGCGCGTTGCTGAATTGCTCATTTTAAGGGACGATATGCCTCGTTCGTTGCATGCCTGCATGAATGAAGTGGAATCTGCTTTGATTGATATTAACGGTTCAGCAGGCAGAGAAGCACGCAGGTGCGCAGGCGAACAACATGCCGCACTGCACTTTGGGCGCATTGAAGATGTTTTTGCACAAGGTTTACATGAATATCTGACAGATTTTCTTGGACACATGGATTCGCTTGGCAAAAATATTCGAGATGCCTATTTATCTCGCAGAGATAATTTTGACAATTTACCTACTAGCAGAGCGGTGCAATCACAACAACAAATCACAACTTAAAAATAATAATTATGACTTATTGTGTTGCATTGAAGCTGAATGAGGGCATGGTGTTCGCTTCAGACTCCAGAACTAACGCGGGACTTGATCAAGTATCGAGCTTTAAGAAAATGCGTAATTTTTTTAATCGAGGTGATCGCGCAATCATCATTTTGAGTTCGGGCAATCTATCGGTTACGCAAAACGCGATTAATTTACTTGAACAGCGTAGTTCACAGCAGGAAATGCGCAATATCTGGAATGTAAAGTCCATGTTTGATGTCGCCACCTTACTTGGCGAGTGCTTACGCGAGGTGCGTGACAGAGAAAGTGTCTTTCTATCGCAAAGCAATATCGATTCCAGTGTGAATTTTATTGTGGGTGGGCAAATTAAAAATGAACCCATGCGTTTATTTCTTGTTTATGCTGAAGGCAATTTTATTGAAGTCAGTGAAGAAAACCCGTTTTTTCAAATTGGCGAAACAAAATATGGAAAACCTATTATTGATAGAGTGATAAGTCCTAAAACGCCTATTAATGACGCTGTAAAGTGTATTTTAGTGTCATTTGATTCGACGATGCGTAGCAACTTATCCGTGGGATTTCCCATTGATTTAGTGTGCTACCAAAATAACAGTTTGGATTTAACTTTTCAGCATATTACTCAAAATGATGATTATTTTGCACAAATTAGTCGTTGTTGGGGTGAGGGGTTGCGCAGTGTTTTCGCCTCACTCCCCAATCCACATTGGCTAAGCAATAATCCTCCCCCCTTTTAATTAGTACAGCCTAAAATAGAGAGTTGACCATTATGACAATCCAAGTTGCCCTGCATCATAAATCGCACTATGTGTTTGATCGTCAAGTGGTCATTTCTCCACATGAAATTCGCTTGCGCCCCGCTGCACATAGCAGAACGCCTATCTCAAGCTATTCGCTCAATATTAAACCCGCCAATCATTTTGTACATTGGCAGCAAGACGCTTACGGCAATTTTGTCGCACGCATTACTTTTCCAAAGCCTACGCAAGAAATTGAAATTAACGTTGATTTAATTGCGGACATGACGATTATCAATCCTTTTGATTTTTTCGTGGAAGACTGGGCAGAGCATTTTCCTTTTACCTATCCGGCGAATTTAAAAACGGAATTGGCACCCTTTTTAGAAATCGTCAACGATAGTCCTCGCCTTGATGCGTGGTTAAAACATTTTTCGATGCATATTCCAGAGGACATCACTACCACCAATTTTCTTGTTTATGTGAATCAACAGCTTCACAATGAAATCAATTATTTGATTCGCATGGAAGCTGGTGTACAAAGTTGCGAAGAAACATTAGAGAACAAATCAGGATCGTGTCGAGATAGCGCCTGGTTACTTGTCCAAATTTTACGGCATTTAGGCATTGCAGCCCGTTTTGTGTCTGGCTACCTCATTCAATTAGTCGCCGACGAAAAGTCGCTTGATGGCCCGTCAGGAACGGATATCGATTTCACCGACTTACATGCATGGTGTGAAGCGTATATTCCCGGTGCTGGCTGGGTGGGCCTAGATGCCACTTCAGGCCTGCTTGCAGGTGAAGGGCATATTCCCCTTGCGGCAACCGCTATTCCTTCGTCAGCAGCCCCTGTAAGCGGTATGACGAGTGTTTGTGAATCCACTTTAGATGTTGAAATGATTGTGACGCGCATTCATGAAGATCCCCGTGTCACTAAACCCTTCAACGAAAAGCAATGGCAAACTATTCAAGATTTAGGCGAGATAGTTGATTTACAACTCAAAGACTTAGATGTTCGTTTAACACAAGGTGGTGAACCTACGTTTGTATCAGTGGATAATATGGAAGGTGCTGAATGGAATATAGCCGCGTTAGGTGAAGAAAAATGGACACTCGCGAATACGCTTTTGACACGATTACAACAACGTTTTGCTCCTCATAGTGCACTGCATTTTGGTCAGGGCAAATGGTATCCCGGCGAACCACTGCCACGTTGGGCATTAAGTATGTACTGGCGCAGTGATAACGTGCCTGTTTGGCATAATGAATCTTTAATTGCCATGCAGTCTCAACTCATTGAAACTACAACACTACGCACATTCGCAGAAAAATTAACAGCGAGATTAGCCTTAAACTCAGGTTATTTAATTCCTGCTTACGAGGATCCGTGGATTGCCTTAGATAAAGAAAGCCGTCAGCCAATCAATATTGACACCCATAAAATTGATTTACAAGGAAATTTAGGTGAAATAATCGGTTACGTTTTGCCTCTGAAAGCATTGAATAAAACACATAAATGGAAATCAAGTCTTTGGCCTCTGCGCCATGACAGGTTATACCTTGTACCGGGCGACTCTCCTATGGGACTTCGTTTACCGCTAAACAGTTTGCCATGGGTAGCGCCTGAAGACTTTGACATTGAGTTACCTTGTGATCCTTTCGCCGAGCAAAGTCCGCTAGCGGATTATCCCTGCGATAAAGAGATTGAAAAACCTGATGAGATACACACAGCGCCTACACCTAAAGAAGTTATTCACACGGCATTGGTTTTTGAAGTAAGAGAAGGATTTTTATATGTCTTTATGCCTCCGCTAACGCTTTTAGAAACATGGCTGGAGTTAGTTGCCGCAATTGAAGATACGGCTAAAAAATGTGCGTTACCCATTCGTTTAGAAGGCTATGCCCCGCCGCGCGATTCAAGATTACTTTCGCTTTCTATTACGCCAGATCCCGGAGTGATTGAAGTCAATATTCATCCAGTGGCTACGTGGCAAGAGTTGGTTAAGAATACAAAAATTCTTTATGAAGAAGCACGTCTAACGCGACTTTGCGCTGAAAAATTTATGCTTGACGGTCGGCATACAGGTACAGGTGG
>CAJBJW010000370.1 GCA_903953455.1 uncultured Pseudomonadota bacterium
GCGTTAGATCGTAATGATGCGTTAAACAGCGCTGTGCCAAGTGAACGTGATTTAGGTTTAATCGGGTATTGGGCGCCATCTGAAGTTCAAAAATTATGGAAAGACCTGTCGAAAAAATGCTTAAAAACATCGGGTGACTACGGTATCTTAGGTTTAGGTATTTACAATGGTCAAAGTATCAATAAAGCCGAAACAAATGATGACCTTTATTTAGTTGCGCACAGTACCTATCCAATTGAATTGAACTTCTTAGGCTCATTCTTCAAAGGTCAAGTATTAGAAATTGGTGCGGACGCTATCAGCGGTAAATTTAATACGACGACGGCTGACTTAACGTTACTTGATGGTCGTAAATTACTTAAAACTGATATTGATAAAACTATTGTTGGTTTACAAGGAAAACAAGGTATTCGAGAAGAACGCGTAGGTGTTCATGCTGTCTTATTTCCACAACCTTTTGGTTTGCAATCTGAATGGAACTGGGGTGAGGGTGGTACATTAAATACTGCAGGTAAAGGTAGTATTGAAAAACAAAGCCTAAGCGGTGGTTATGTTCAAGCCATGTATAAAATTGATAAATTGTTACGCTCAGATGATTCATTAATGCCTTATGTAAAATGGCAAACATACGACGGGGCGTATAAAGGAGCAAGCAACGCACCGCGTGTATCAGTTGAAGAAGTAGAAGCTGGTGTGGAATGGCAAATGATGAAAGCCTTAGAGTTAACCGTGGCTTATTCAAATATGGATAGAACAAACACAAGTAACCTAGGACAAGCCAAAGGCGATATGATTCGTACACAGCTACAGTGGAACTACTAAAAATTTAAGTTATTTAGCTTACCTAAGCTTGGAGGCCTCGCTGATTGTTAATCTGTCAGTGAGGCTTTTTTTATTTGGCTTGGGTGAAAAGTTAAGCATAAAAAAAGCCGCGTTAATTTAAGCATTAACGCGGCTTTTTTAGGTGTCGTTGTTTTTTAATTAACGACGCTAAAGCTTGGGTTCGGGCGGAGCATGGATGTTTTGCCTACCATAATATCAAGCGTTTTTCTTAAACGGGTAAACACCGATTCTTGAATATACGGAATATTGTGTTTTTCACAAAGGGCTTTCACAAGCGGCTGCGCTTTTTGATATTGACTTGCTGTCATTTCTGGCCACAAATGGTGTTCAATTTGATAATTGAGCCAGCCATGTAAGAAGTCTAAGGTATTGGTGCCGTTTGGATAATTCACCGAACCGACAATTTGACGTAAATAAAACTCGCCTTTCCCTTTCGCTTTTTCTTCAAACATCATCACGTCTTCACCCGTGTGATTAGGACCAATCACGAGGAAAGAATGCAGATTGGTAATGACTTCAGCCATTAAAACGTTAATCAACACGTTGGTTGCAGCAACGACGCCAAAAGGAATAAATAACAAAGGAATGACAACGAAATTCACAATACTGTAGGGTAGCATGCAATTTACCCACAAATCTTTTCCAGCCGGTTTAAGCGGGTTCCACATATCAAGGCGCGAAATTTGACCGCGTGTACCACCTGTTTGCTTATCTTGAATAGCACGGTATTCTGTTAGCGTTGATGAGGCATAATAAATAATTTTCCATGTTGAAGCCATAACCGCTAAAAGCGCATAACGACCCCATGTTGGAATAGGTGAATTACGCAAACCTTCCATATTGAATTCAACTTGATCGGGATCCACTTCTTCCCCTAAATGATAATGATGCACGTCATTGTGCTCTGCATCCCATGCCTCCGGATACATCCAATCTAGCCAATCGAGGTAACGTCTCCAGCCTTTTGCAAAACCTTTACTGGTGTAGTGCGCTGGAATGCCTTCAATTCTGTCATAACCGCGATGCAATACGTGATGCGCAACGGTGGTCCAGCGGGTAAAGTTGCCTTGGCTAATTAAATAGGCAGAAACAGGATTGGGAATAATCCAAGCGGTTGCATAACCTAAACCAGTACAAATTCTGCCCCAGCGTTCAATTTTAAGTAGATGATGAAAATCAGAGATATCAGTTTTATTTAATAGCTCTTTTTGCAAATCATCTATATCTTTTGCGAGTTGTTTTCTGTCAACTGCGTGGTATCTTTCTACGTTCAAAGCACTCTCACTTTATTATTTTTATAGTAAAAAAAATTGCAGCCTAAATCGACTGCAACTCTGTAAAACACGGCTACAAACGCTTAATCAAAACGTCTTTTAAATAGCGGGTTCGTATTCATGAATATGCGTATTCATTAACGTTTGTAATTGCTCTTGATCGAGCTTTTGATTATCGACTTTTAAATATAAAACAGCATCTTCATGGCGTAAAACAACTTCTTCAACGCCTGTTACACCTAAGATTTTATCAGAAAAATCTTGTGCATCACTTAAACTCATGGTTTCAATAGAAATCAACAAGTTGGCAACATAACGAGGTTCCTGCATTTTCAGTGATAATAATAACCAACTTGACGCCAAAATGCCGCAAATTATAAAGACAGCAGTAACACCAAATTGCCCATTAAACCAACCACCAACGATTCCGCCCATGAAGAGTCCCATAAACTGTGAACTTGAGTACGCGCCCATTGCCGTTCCTTTTAAATCACCAGGTGCGGTTTTAGACACGAGCGAGGGTAGGGTGGCTTCAAGTAAATTAAATCCGCAGAAGAAAACACCAAGCAATAATATTAACGCGACTAGGTTTTCATGGAACAGGGCAAAACCGCCAGTAGCAACAATTAACGTCGCTATCGCGCCAATGAATACTTTCTTCATTTTGCGTTTTTTCTCTGCCAAAATGATAAAGGGCACAATTAAGCCCATCGAAATAACAAAGACCGGTAAATAGACTTGCCATTCACTTCCCGCTTCAAGTCCAGCGTCACGCATTAATTTGGGAACGACGACGAAAATCGCCATTAAAATTAAATGAAGTGTAAAAATACCATAATCCAAACGGAGCAATTCGGGGTTTTTGAGTGCGCTCGACATTTGTGAAGGAACAAATTCTGCATCACGATGCAGTTTTGTTTTTTGGGGATTGGGGACGACAAAAATAATCACCAAAATAGCGAGCAGTGTTAAAACGGCTGTTGTCCAAAAAACACCGTGTATACCACCAAAACTCGCAGCAATAATCGGTCCTGCCACAATGCCCACACCAAACGAAAATCCAATACTCACGCCAATGGTTGCCATGGCTTTTGTGCGGTGGACTTCTTGTGTTAAATCAGCCACTAATGCCATTACCACTGCTGAAATTGCGCCCGCGCCTTGCAATGCACGCCCAATCAGCACACCATAAATATCATGTGACATAGCAGCGACAACACTGCCTGCGAAAAATAAAAGCAGACCAATAATGATTAATTTTTTTCGACCAAATTTGTCAGACAGCAAACCAAAGGGGATTTGCAAAAGTACTTGCGGCAAGCCGTAAATACTCATAGCAAGGCCAATTAACGCGGGCGTTGCCCCTTCTAATTGCTGAGTAAATAACGACAAGACAGGCAAAATCATAAATAGCCCAAGCATCCGCAACGCATAAATGCTCGCAAGTGAGGCAATTGCACGTTTTTCTGGCAAAGTCATTGAACTGGTAATATCTTGAACGTTTGTCACCGTTATTTACTCCGTTGTGATGAAAGTTGAAAAATGTTAAATGTTAAGAGCCAATTTTTGCAAAGGTTGCTGTACAGTTGTTGTTTTTTGTTTTTGTATCTAACACTAATGGTGTTGTGAAGTCTTTGCAATCACCACTCCAACCTCTCATTTCATAGCCTTTGGATGGTGTTGAAATAAGGCTCACAGCTGTTCCAAAAGGTTTTGTTAATACACAAGACTTGCTGCCTGCTTTACTTGTTGATGTGCAACTAATTCCTGCGGGTGAACTTGTTATTTTCCCCCCCGTTCCATTCACGGTTACGCGGGTGATGGAGCTTGTTGAGTCAACGACTTTACTGGTGTAAATATTTTCAATAATGACTTTTTTTAAGCAAAAATTAAAGCCGCAATCAGTCACGGTGCTAAGGTAGGGTGTACCATCAGCACTATAGCTTGTTTTTAGTGTTGCAAGACCGCCTATTTGAGTGACGACATCCATTCCTCCAATAACGTCTGCAAACACGGCATAGCCAGCACC
>CAJBJW010000371.1 GCA_903953455.1 uncultured Pseudomonadota bacterium
GCAGAAATTACACGACTTCCAAGCCATGCAGTATTTCCAGCGTTTGCACCAGAGGTGCCAGTAGTGATAACACTACATACCTTACCAGTTTCATCGACATAGGTGACCCACATATTTAAACCGTAACCGCCGGTTTTTTGTGTGGCTGCAAATTTAGCAGCATCAGATAATTTAGATGTAACGTTAGGCAGACATCCAGCCGCAAAAGCACTTACAGAACTCATTGCGCCGATAACTGCTAAAGTTGTTATAATTTTTTTCATGATTTATATTCCTCGAATAATGATAAAAATAGCTTAAATTTCATCAGATTCAATTTCTTTTGTATTTAAGCGCCAATTCCACTACATTAAAATAAGTAAGTGAAACTAGTTGGATTATAAAATTATTTGAGATCATTTTTCAAATTACTGTAATATTTTTATGCTATATGCTTCGTCCGCCAGAGAATAAACAGTAGGCTGGATTGTCACTTTCTTCATGGAAATTAAAGCCTAAAGCATTTAAACAAGCATGAAAATCTTTTTGTTGTTCATGCTCCATTTGTAGGCCAATTAAGACCTTTCCAAATGCGGCACCATGATTTCGGTAATGGAACAAACTTATATTCCAGCGTCCACCTAATTCGGTTAAAAAACTCAGTAACGCGCTTGGACGTTCAGGAAATTCAACACTGTAAATCACTTCATTTAAAGCGTGAGGCGTATGCCCTCCCACCATATAACGAATATGTTCTTTTGCTAAATCATTAGCGGTCATATCAACAACACTAAAATCATTCGCCTGTAAATGTGTAATTAACGTAGCGCGATCACTGAGTAGGCCACTACTTGAAATACCAACAAACACATGAGCCTGCGTGGCATCGAAATAGCGATAATTAAATTCAGTAATATTACGCCCATCTAGAAGCTGACAAAACCTAAGAAAGCTACCAGCCACTTCAGGAATTGTCACCGCAAGTAAGATTTCACGATGTTCACCGACTTGAGCACGTTCAGCGACATAACGCAAACGGTCAAAATTCATATTCGCGCCACTATCAATGGCAACAAACGTTTGATTGACGATGGCATTTTCCTGCGCATATTTTTTTAAACCAGCAATGGCTAATGCACCTGCCGGTTCAGCAATAGAGCGTGTATCATCAAAAACATCTTTGATGGCTGCGCAAATTTCGTCTGTGCTAACGGTTATGATTTCATCGACATATTTTTGCGCCAGCGCAAAAGGAATAGCGCCCACTTGTTTCACGGCAACGCCATCGGCAAATAACCCTACTTGATCTAGAATAACGCGCTCACCGGCTTTTAATGCCTGATTTAAACAATCTGAATCTTCTGGTTCAACACCGATAATTTTAATATCTGGACGTACAAATTTCGCGTAAACCGCAACACCAGCGATTAATCCACCTCCGCCAACAGGAACAAAAATCGCATCTAAATGCCCAGTGTGTTGACGTAGAATTTCCATTGCTACGGTGCCTTGTCCTGCAATGACGTCTTCATCATCATAAGGATGAATAAAAACGCGCCCGAGTGTTTTTGCCATTTCTGACGCATAGGCGTAAGCCTCGCTGTAAGAATCACCAAATGACAGAATATCTGCGCCCATGGCTTTAACAGACTGACTTTTAATTTCCGGTGTGGTGGTTGGCATCACAATCAATGCACAAATGCCTAATTTTTGAGCCGCTAAAGCAACACCTTGTGCGTGATTGCCCGCCGAAGCAGCAATGACACCGCGTGTTTTTTCTTCTTGGCTTAGTAGCGCCATTTTGTTGTACGCGCCACGTAATTTAAATGAGAAAACAGATTGCAGGTCTTCGCGTTTTAACAATACATGATTTTGTGTGCGCTTAGATAAACTACGTGCATAGTCGAGTGGCGTTTCGATGGCCACGTCATAAACACTTGCGCGTAATATTTTTTCAATATAGCGTAAAGGCATAGGGTTTAATTCTTTGAAAAAGAGCGGGTTAAAATAACATCAATATTTTATTTATCAAGCCCAATAAAATCCCATATTTGATGCGAAATGGTGACATTAGTCGAATCAATTTCAGGCGCACCATTTGGGTAATTTTGCTCGTAAACGCGCTTTGCATCTTTGGCGAGTTGCGGCATATTGAGTTGCGTGTAGGACTCTTGCAAAATTTCAAGCGCTTGCGGCACAGCAATCGTGCGATCATATTTATCAATAACCGTATTTGCGCGATTTGCTGCGGCAATGTAGGCACCGCGTTTCATGTAATAGCGTGCAATATTAATTTCGTGCATCGCTAAGTTATTTCTTAACGAAACGGTACGTTGCTGAGAGTCGGCAACATAATGACTTTGCGGAAAACGGCGCATTAATTCAGCAAAATTTTCTAGTGCATCGTTTGCGAAGGCTTGATCACGCTGAGAGGTATCTGTTGGCAAAAAGCGATCAATAAAACTAATGCCACGATTGTAATTGATAAGGCCTTTTAGGTAGTATGCATAATCAACGTGCATATCGCGCGGATAGGTTTTAATAAAACGATCTGCTGCCGCTAATGCAGCCTCTGCATCATTATTTTTATAATAAGCGTAGGCGCTGTCGAGTTGCGTTTGTGGCGCGGCATTATCAAAGGGATAGCGTGCTTCTAGTGCCTCATAGTACTTAATAGCTTTATCATAATTACTGCCTTCAATAGCTTCCTTTGCATTGGTTCGGAACTTTTCTGCGCTCCATCCCGTATAATCTTCATCAGATGAGCTGCTGTCACCAAAACTTTTTAGAGTTTCACAGCCTGTTAAAGCCGACAGCGAAAGAATTAACAAACAAGCGACGCGAAATTTCATTAGAATAGAGTACATTTATGTGAGATTTTAAATGGCTTATGCCAAAAAATAGACTTTACCCCTAAAAACGGGGAAGTCAGCGAATTTATTGGTGTGAGTATAACTGAACAATGGGTTACACGAAATAGGTGTTATGACAGATTTAACAATAGAAGTTCCTCTTGATATGGCAGGCATGCGTTTAGATCAAGCCTTAGCAGAATTATTTAGCGATTATTCGCGTAGTAAACTCCAAACGTGGGTCAAAGCAGGACGCGTGCAAGTTAATGGTAAAAGCTTAAAACCCAAAGATAAACTTGAAGGTGGGGAGTTCATTACACTTGATGCAGAACCAGAAGTCGTGATTGATGCAAAACCTGAAAATATTCCTTTAGATATTATTTATGAAGATGACCATATCCTCATTTTAAATAAGCCAGCGGGATTGGTTGTTCATCCTGCCATCGGGAACTGGAGTGGAACGCTTTTGAATGCGCTTTTGCATCATGCACCACTGCTTGAAACATTGCCACGCGCTGGCATTGTGCATCGTATTGATAAAGATACCAGCGGCCTACTGATGGTAGCAAAAACGCTCCAAGCGCATAACCATTTAACCGAGCAACTCCAAGCGCGTGAAATTCATCGTGAATATCAAGCGGTTACCCATAATCGCATGATTGCAGGCGGGACGATTGACGAACCCATTGGCCGGCATCCAACGGATAGATTGCGTTACGCTGTGCGTGATAATGGAAAAGAAGCGGTTACGCATTATCGCGTCATCACCCGTTTTAAGCGCCACACGCATATTCAAGTGAAACTGGAAACCGGCCGCACCCATCAAATCCGTGTGCACATGGCACATGTTCGATTCCCATTACTGGGCGACCAATTATATAGCGGACGTTTTCAGTTGCCTGCGGATTGCAGTGAAGAATTTGAGAAAGTACTGCGTTCATTTAAGCGTCAAGCGTTGCACGCAGCAAAACTCGGTTTAATTCATCCTGCGACAGATGAATATATGGAGTGGGAGCAGCCACTACCCGCAGATATGGTAAATTTACTCGCAGCACTTGCGCAAAACGATGAAGAGCAACGTTAATTCATCGGCATTGATACGGCCAAATTGGGACGTTCCAGGCAACGTTCATGCTGTGATGACAACGCGTCATGCGCCTTCTTTTGTGAATAATGCGGTGGCGCGTAGTGCGTATGGCGATTTTAATCTTGCCACGCATGTGGGAGATAATTTAACGCAGGTTCAAAAAAATCGACAACTGCTTGTTGACGCATTAAAGTTGCCTACGCCCCCTATTTGGCTTGAGCAGGTTCATAGTAATACGATTGTGAAAGCTGAAATAAACTCACTTAATTCCAACGCTGACGCAAGTTTCAGCACTGAAAAAAATGCAGTGTGCGTGGTGATGACGGCTGATTGTTTGCCTGTGCTTATCTGTTCAGCGGATGGTCAAAAAATTGCGGCAATTCACGCAGGATGGCGTGGATTAGCGAGTGGCATTATTACCCGGTCAATTAAAACATTAGGAACAAAAGACGTGGTGGTTTGGCTTGGCGCGGCAATAGGTAAACAATGTTTTGAAGTCGGTGATGATGTACATGATATTTTCATTCAAAAATCCATTGATTATGCAACAGCTTTTCAATCAAACGAATCTAAATGGTTGGCCGATATTTATCAACTTGCCCGCGTGGAACTTGCACAATTAGGTATATTTAATGTGTATGGTGGTGAATTCTGCACAATGAGCGATGAAGATAGATTTTATTCGTATCGGCGCGATACAAATACTGGGCGCATGGCAACGCTGATTTGGCGTACATAGAAAGCGCTACATGGCTAATTAAAGACGTAATCCATTTACGATCAAAGTGTTTTATAACCGAAAACGCCGGCATTCCGCTAATAATCAAATGTCGCCTGCTAACTTCGAATCTTTTCGAAATGTTGCTTAACTTTTCTGTCCTGTTTTCTGTTAACAGATCATTATGAATTTAATTTATAGAGATATATTAATCAAACGGTTAGAAGTTATCAACAGGCTTGAAAGTAAATTATCAACAAGTTGTGTATATTACCTAATGTTATTTACACCATAAATACAATAAGTTATTGATAATAAACAAACTAAAAATAAAATAGGCCTGTGCATAAACCTGTTCATAACCCTGTGCATAACTTTTATTTTTTCAAAAAAATAGATACAAATTATGAAGGTAGAGCATTCGATATACGCGAAACACGTAATCTACTCTCATTCTATTTAGCTTGAAGTTTCTGCTTGCTTAGCTTATCTTCATATTCTTGTGCAATACCTTCCATTTCCACACTTTTAAACTGAAATATAGGATCAGATTTTAAGAGACTATCCATCACACCTTTATTTTCATAAGTGTTTAGTATTTCCTTACCCGCTTCAAACAATTTAATATTTTTTTCTTCACATGTTTGTAATTGCGCTTCGGTTTGTTTATGACTACTTTCCAGATTTACATGTAGTACACTCAATTCATTTTTAGATTTATTGAGTGCATTATACTTTTCTATTACGTCCATCAATTTAGCGTGCGTTTGTTGCAATGTATTGCTAACGTTAGCATTACTGCTTTTTTGGGCAGTTAACTCATTATTCACTCGCTGTTCATCCGACGTTTTTGTCGCCACTTCTTTTTTTAGCTGTTCAATGTCTGCACTCAGCTTGTCTTTTTCGGTTTTAATTAAGTCACGTTCTGAATTGGCTGCTTTTACCATCGCTTGTAATTTAGCAAGTGCTTTGGTATTAGCATCGGCAGCAGGTCGATTCTCAGCCTTCGTGTTTACCGACATCAAACTGACGATTAAAATCAAAGACCAAGATCCGAACTTGATAAATTTTTTCATATCAAATACTCTTTTAGAATTTTGTATTAATGTCAAACAGAATCACATCAACACCATAATTTGGCCCCATTATCATATCTCCACTTAACCATCTACCCGTTATCCAGACATTTTTTATTAAACCGTAATTACCACCAACTACCCAACCTTTAACGTTGGTACTCGCCAAATTATTGCCACCACCTGGATGGAAGTTAGAATCAGTATAAGCATCTAGCACAGCATCACTACCTACATATTTATACAATGAAAATACATTCCAGTGTCCAGCCACATCGAATTTACTCCAGCCAAAATCCGCTCTTACTTGCCATGCATCAGTGCCTGCGGAGTCAAGTGCGTTTGTTAACGCACCGCCCGTCACAATTTGATTAGCCATCCCAGGATACCGACTTCTAATATCGTTGGCACTAAAACCAATGTTTTTAGCATAATCGGCGCTGAATTTGAGATGATAAGGTGCAAATAACGCTAAATCATAGACGCCATTAAAATTAAGAATTTGGTACTTTGACGCTAAACCATAAAGTGAACCCGTCGCTGTATTAGACACCGCTAAAAGCGAATTGCCATATTGCATAAATTGGGGGGCAGACTGAATAACTTCTGCAGAGGAGTTACAAGCACTCGTTCTACAAGTATCTATTAGCGGATCGACTTTTGCCGTCGTATTATGATAATCATAAATTGCGGCACCCAGTTGTAATGAGTCTTGATTATCAAATCCCCAATCTAAGCCTGCCTGACCACCAATCATCCATTTATCACGCGTACTCAAACCTCGAGAAGCTTGCAATGGAAACATACCCGCTGTGGCAAAAACGGTTGGACCCTTACTCGTATTGCCAAATTCCTTATCAAACAAATGATGCCTCATCGTACCCATAACACCTTCAAATGATAAATCATTATCCCATACCATTTCACTGCCACCCGTAAAGAAAGGATTCGGTGTTCGTCCACCCATGACGGTTAACCAATTGAAATGATCATCATCTACGGCGTTATAGCGTAAAAAGGCACGATCAACATCAAACTCATATCTACGTCCGGTATTTCCCAAAGTTTGATTAACCGATACTGGATTGGAAATATCTCCAGTTGCAAGACGCATCCCCCCGTCCACACCGTCAGTAATTTTTGCATCAATCCCAAGGCGGACTCTTACCCGACCTTGACTTCTCCCTTCGGTAGTATTGACAAATTGATCTTGATTATTTAGGTTGCCATTATTAGAGTTAATTGCAGAAAAATCAGGATAGGACCCAATAGGGGCATTATTTGACGCCATAAAACTTGATTGGCCTCTTAATCGAATGTCACCCGATAATTTAAAGCGGTTAACCCATTCAGGTAAAGCACCAGGTAAACCCCATTGTTCTTTTTTGGCTTTTTGCATGACATCACCAACGACTTCTTCACGCAACTCACTACGCACTTGTTGGCGAATCTGATCTTTTACAAAATCAGGTACATAAGAAACACGCACTTCATCCGCCGGCACTACTTCTTTGACGACTTTTTCTGGGGGCGCAGCTGATTTTGCAGACGCGACCTGCTGATCAGCATCTGCTTCGGCTTGTTTAATCATTTCATTAGCGGTCTTATCGGATAACACGCCCTGCTTAACTAATTGTTTAATTAAATTAGTCGTAGTATTGCGTAATTTGAGCAATTCCTCTTTTTCATCCGCATGTGATAACTCAGCCGCGCATAATAATGCTAAAGCAAGTAGCGGTTTCTTGTGGTTCATAACTAGTTCCTGCCCATTATATAAATTTCATGTACAAGCCCATCTCAAGTATTCAGTTCACTTTCTTTCAACAGGATGGGCTATGGGATATTTTGATTAAATAAATTTTTACTCCATAAAGTCCAAGAGTAAAAACTTGTTTTGTATATGTTTTAAGTATTAACGCCCTAAATGCGTGAAGATATTTTTAATTTAACAGGTTGCTCCATATCTGGCGGCGGAGCTGATTTGGTTTTTTTAAATTGAGCAATTAGCTTACTTAAAAGCTTATCAATTTCTTCATCGTTAGTGCTTTTTGCTATTTCAAAACGCGTAACCGAGCCATCAGGACTAATCCAAAACTTAATAACAGCTGAATAACTTTTATGTCTTAATTCGTCATGATCAGCCAGAATATCCACTAAACTTTCTTTAATAGTTGAGGCAAACCCTACATTTGGATCACCCCCACCCAAAAGACCACGCCCCCCCTTATGGCCAACCAAGCCAAATGCATCAGAACCCGCTGTGCCTTCAGCGTCGAGGCCAGTATCTCCAGCAGGTTGTGGATCTGCCACATCAGGCAAAGGCTCTGGATCAGGTTGAGGCTCTTCCATTTTTTCGACTTCCGGCTCAGGTATTTTTTCAACCTTAGGTGGAGGAGGAGGCGGTGGTGGCGGCTTAAATAAGGCGATGGGCATGATTTTTTGCTCATGCTTTACAACAGGCTTTTCCGAAAAGTCACCTATAATTTTGACTACATAATAAATAGCAATAAGCAGTATTAATCCGCCTATAATTTTAGGTACATAGACTCTGAAATTTTTTTTATCACTCATGATTAAATATGACTTCTACTTAACCAAATTTTGCGTGACTAAACCTACTTGAGTGATCTCAAGCTTGCCTAATAAAGCGAGAATATCAATAACACTTTGGTACTGAACAGCGGAGTCACCTTTAACCACCACCGGTAAGGCGGGGTTAACGGCTTTATATTGAACTAAGGTGGATTCCAACTGCTCCATCGTTACTGGAAAGGTATCAAGAAAAATTGTGCCATCTGCGGTCACCGTAATAGCCTTGGTTTGCGGTTTAGACAAACTTGGCGTATTACTCGCTTTAGGTAAATTGACTTTTACACCCTGCACTGCCGCCGTGGTCATTAAGATAAACACAATCAACAATACATACGCCAAATCAAGCATCGGAGTCACGTTGATTTCGTCATAGGCAGCATTTTCTTCTTGTAATTTCATAATTTTATTGGCTCGAACAGAATATTGGGATGATTGGCAATACTAAAAGCCTTATTGGTATTAATGACTAGTCGTGCGATTAATACACAATCAAGTAAAAGGCATTTAGTGAAGTTCTATCGTTTTCAGTATATTTGAATTCATTCATTTAACAGTGAGCAGATTGACTTGCTCTATGCACTACAAAAACTGCTCACTGTTTTTTTGGTTAGGTGTGCTGCTCACTTAATTTTGCGACAAACTCATCAACAAAGACATGCATATCAGCATTAATTTCTTTAATTTTGCCGCCTAAATAGTTGTACCCAAACAAGCAGGGAATCGCCACAATAAGACCGGCTACGGTTGCAGTTAACGCACCGGCAATACCGGGTGCAATAGCATTAACATTGACTTCACCGCTGACCGCAATCGCGGCAAACGTAATCATTACCCCGATAACCGTGCCCAACAAACCTAAGAAGGGGCCACCACTAATTGCAATGGTCAACAGTACCATTTGAGCATTAATTTTTTGCATCTCTCTGATTAAGGTAGCTTCCATACTCGCCTTAACTGCATTCATTGATTGAGCAGTTAACACTTGCTCAGAACCAGGAACTGAATTTTGTTTATATAAACGTCGATTCATTTGTTCAACGCCAACATGATATAAACGATAAACGGTTGATCCTGCAAAGGCACCATGCTTCTTAGTGAATGACAACAACAGAGGAGATTCGTCAAAGTCCTTATCATCTTCATCATCAGGCGCATTTAAGCTATTCAAATCTTCTGCTGTTAACAGACTATAGGCCTCTTCGAATTTTTTATTTTCTCTTTGAATGCGGGTTAAAACGATGAATTTAACAATCATGACAAACCAGCTCACTACCAACATGACAGCTAGAATACCGATAATGACCCACCCGTCTGGGGTGACATTTTTTATTGAACCCATAATTAATGATTCACCACCTTCTTCACTGTCAGGTGTCGCATCATCACTATAAGATAATAGGGTTGCAGTTTGACCTTGCATTTGTGCATCAAACTTAATGGCATTAGCATCAAGTGCTAGTTTATAAATCGACAGTTGATCTAGTGAGCCTTTAAAGCCTCTACCACCGGTTTCTTCTGCGCCTATTGAAATATTGCCAGTTAAATCACGAGTGGCAATACCCAATGAACCCGCACTCGCTCCATCGATATATAAAGCTAAAGAACCTGCGTTAGCAACGAGTGCCACATGATGCCATGCACCCATGGCTAAAGGTGTAGGAGCTTTTATCTTTTGTTTAGAGCCTTCCTGAACGTCAACAACGACTGTTTCACCAACAATTGACAAATCCACATGACTACTTGCACCAGAACGCTGAAAAATGATGCTATTTTTTTGTGTTTGATCAATTTTTACCCAGGTTTCAACGGTCCAACCTAAAGTAGGTGACATTTGCAAAGACGGCATTGCTGGAATATGAATAAATTGACTACCATCAAAAGACGCAGCCTCACCCACTATGCCACCTTCAATTAGCGTAGCTGTTACGTCGCTGGGATGATTAGTATAAGCCGTCAAATCCTTTACCGCTGGCTGAGAAAACTCATAGTTCATGACTTGATTGACATCAAAAGAGCCAGGTGCATCTTGTGCATCAACTGCTTTAGGATTGCCATAATATAACCAAATAGCCGGTTCAGAAGCCGTCTCTAAATCAGCGGGCAGCTTTACCCAAATAAATGCCATTTCATTGACTACATCAAGTTTTTCTATATAAAACTTTAATGGCGTCTCTTCGTCAGCAGCTAATATACGGATATCCTTCCCTTTTTCAGCAAGTTCTGAAAAAAATGCAAAATTACCCGCATGTAATCTGACTAGAGCATAAGAAGATTCGGGTATTGATAAGCCTTCAGTTTTTAGCTTAGGCGCGTCTATGGTTATTTTTTTCTTATGGCTCCAATCTGGATTCCACCAAGCTGATGCTATTGAAGGAACAAACATAAGAATCAACAATAAAAAAGCAATTCGCTTCATTTTTTCACTCATTTGAATATAGATACTATAAATATCGCATCAAAATATGACAGTATTATGAATTTAATCTAATTGTAGAAAAATATATAAGCGCCTGTATAACAAAAAATCCGCTTTAACTAGGTTAAAGCGGATTATATGCAACAGATAAATTGA
>CAJBJW010000372.1 GCA_903953455.1 uncultured Pseudomonadota bacterium
AACACCCATTTTGTGAGTTAAATCAATACAAAATCCTCCGCACATTGTGTAATCGATTTCATGTAACCTATTGAAAAATAATTTCAAAGCTAAAATAGCCAAAATCAAAAAATACTAAAACACTTACACGTTAAAAATTCCGCTTTGAAATTTGAGTTATACGGAGTTTTGAGATTGTAGGGGTAGAATATCAAAACGTTTAACATTCTATCCGATTGTTTTTTAATGCGCCTCGTCCCAATTATTGCCAACACCCACGTCAACAATCAGCGGAACAGTTAATTCTGCTGCGCTACTCATTAATGATTTTATTTTTTCAACGGCCACGTCAACGTCTTGCTCGTTAATTTCGAATACCAATTCGTCATGCACCTGCATAATCATTTTGACATCAATTTCACCACGTAGTAGCCATTCGTCAACGGTGAGCATGGCGCGTTTGATAATATCAGCGGCGGTGCCTTGCATTGGCGCGTTGATGGCGGTGCGCTCGGCATATTGGCGAAGTGCTGCGTTGCGCGAATCAATTTCAGGTAAATATAAACGCCGGCCAAATAAGGTTTCAACGTAGCCTTGTTCTTTGGCGAGAATGCGCGTGTCGTCCATGTATTTTTTGACACCGGGATAACGTGCGAAATACGCATTAATATACGTTTGCGCATCACTGCGCGAGACATCGAGTTGCTTGGCGAGCCCAAAAGCAGACATCCCATAAATTAAACCAAAATTAACGGCTTTTGCTTTGCGACGCAAATCAGTTGTCACGTCACTGAGCGGAACATTAAAGACTTCAGCGGCGGTGGCGCGATGGATGTCTTCACCTTGTGAAAACGCAGTGATAAGTCCTTCATCGTTTGCGAGATGTGCCATGATTCGCAATTCAATTTGTGAATAATCAGCGGCTACAATTTTATAGCCTTCAGGCGCAATAAACGCCTGGCGAATTTTGCGGCCTTCAGGACTGCGAATGGGAATGTTTTGTAAATTTGGCTCAGACGAGGATAAACGCCCTGTAGCGGTGACAGCTTGATGATAAGACGTATGCACGCGCCCCGTTTTGACGTTAATTTGTTCGGGCAATTTGTCTGTATAAGTGGATTTTAATTTACTTAGACTGCGATGTTCAATAATCAATTTTGGTAATGCGTATTCTTCCGCAAGCTCTTGCAGAACTGATTCATCGGTTGAGGGTTGGCCTTTGGGTGTACGTTTGATGACGGGAATTTGCAATTGTTCATACAAAATCGTTTGAATTTGCTTGGGAGAGTTTAAATTAAAATTATGTCCTGCTTCATCATGCGCTTTTTGCTCCAAACTCATCATTTGCTGCGAAAGCTCCATGCTTTGATGAACGAGCAAATTATCATCAATTAATACGCCATTGCGCTCAAGTCTGGCGAGAACCGATAGAAGTGGCATTTCAAGCGCGTTATATAATTTGAGTAATTCGACCTGCGCTTGCAGTTTTGCTTGCAAGGCATGATGTAATCGTACACACACATCCGCATCTTCAGCGGCGTAATGCGCTGCCGTTTCAATGGCTATTTCAGAAAAATTGAGTTGTTTTGCGCCTTTACCGGCAACTTCTTCGTAGCTGATGGTTTTTAAATTCAAATATTTTTGCGCGAGAAAATCTAAATTATGTTTTCCCGTGCTGTCGAGGACATACGAAGCCAACATGGTGTCGTCAGAAATACCTTGCAGAGTAATGCCGTGATTGGCGAGAACGTGATAATCGTATTTGAGATTTTGTCCGACTTTATGTTTATTGGGATTTTCGAGTAAGGGGCGTAGTTTTTCTAGGACAATTTCACGATTGAGCTGGGTAGGAACTTCGGGATACGCATGCGCCAATGGCAAATAAGCCGCTTCACCGGTCTGCACCGCAAAAGACAAACCAACCAGTTGCGCCTGCGTGTAATCTAAACTGGTTGTTTCGGTATCAATAGCAATCAAGGCAGATTGTTCTAAACGCAAAATCCATGCGTCAAGTTGCGCCATGGTTAAAATAATATCGTAATGTGCGGTTGCGGTGGTTTGTAGGTCGCTTGTCGCCTCTGTGTCAGACGGGTTATCTGTCTTAGGTACAACGGTTGACGTATTTTTCGATAAGCTATTGAGCCACGCAGAGAAACCAAATTCCACCAATAATTCTTTGAGTTGAATGTCATGAACGGGGCGACGTGTCAAATCCGCCATATTGTAAGGCAATTCTAAATCGCAGCGAATGACAGTGAGTTGCTTGGCAAGGGCAAGTTGTTCTAAATTGTCGCGTAAGTTTTCACCCACTTTCCCCGTGATTTCGTCTGCGTGAGCGACTAAATTGTCGAGTGTGTCGTATTGCGCTAACCATTTTGCGGCCGTTTTTGCGCCAACTTTAGGAACGCCTGCAATATTGTCTGAACTGTCGCCTACGAGTGCGAGGTAATCGGCTATTTGATCTGGGCGAACGCCAAATTTTTCAAACACACCGTCAACAGTTAATTTTGTTTTGCTCATGGTATCTTCGAGCGTGATGTGTTCGTTGACGAGCTGCGCCATATCTTTATCGCTTGTGGCACTGATGACATGATGTCCTTGCGTTTTGGCATAGCAGGCGAGAACACCTAACACATCATCCGCTTCCACGCCTGAGGCGCTAATGAGTGGAATGCCCATGGCGCGAATTAGCGCGTGGAGTGGCTTAATTTGACAGCCTAAGTCAGAGGGCATCTCTGTGCGGTTCGCTTTATATACAGGTGATA
>CAJBJW010000373.1 GCA_903953455.1 uncultured Pseudomonadota bacterium
AGCTGAATCAGCCGCCTCCGTTCAATCCGAACGCGAACAAGCCTTATCTGCAGAGTTATCAAATTCCGTAAATAATCGTTTATACTTTAATGTTGCCCGTCCATCATATCTGACGGGGCAACAATATCTGCTCCCGCTTTTGCATGAGAAAGTGCCTGTTTAACTAAGACGGCAATGGTTTCATCATTTAACACATACCCTTTAGCATCAATCAAACCATCTTGTCCATGCGAAGTAAAAGGATCTAAAGCGACATCCGTAATAATACCCAACTCAGGAACTGCTTGTTTTAGCGCTCTAACCGCACGCTGAACTAAACCATCTGGATGATAAGCTTCTGCTGCATCATCAGATTTTTTATCGATTGCAACTACTGGAAATAAAGCAATTGCTGGAATTCCCAATATATAAAGCTCTCTGGCCTCTTCAATGAGCAAATCTAATGATAAGCGTTCAACATCGGGCATAGAGGCAATACTCTCTCGCCGCTGCGTTCCTTCAATGACAAAAACAGGATAAATTAAATCATCCACTGTTAACGTATTTTCTCGCATTAACCGACGAGAAAAATCATCTTTACGCATTCTTCTCATGCGTGTTGCGGGAAATTTAATGCTATTATATACCATTTTATTCATACTTATTTTTGGGAGTTTTTATGAAGATTAAGCACTATACCTTATCCGTTCTGTTAGCCACATTTATTAGCGCAATGCCATTTACTCATATTATGGCTTCTGAATTATCTGCTCCTCAAGTGTCTATAGCAGAAGCATCAGATAAACTGCAACAACGTATGCAAGATAAGGGATTCATTAAAGATTTTAACAAAGTCACACAATTTGTCGATCAAACAATTTATCCGCACGTTGATTTTGATAAAATCTCTGCTCTAGTTTTAGGAAAAATATGGAAAACTGCAACTCCTGACGAACAAACCAGGTTCAAAAAAGAATTCCAAACATTACTAGTACGGACTTATTCACGTGCGTTTAGTGAATTTAAAGAGTGGTCAATTCGTTTTTTACCTTCTGAAATGGAAGAAGGCGCAACAAAAGTCATCGTAAAAACTGAAGTTCTCCAACCAGGTGTTCAACCTATTGCTGTGAATTATCGCATGTATTTAAACGGTAATGAATGGAAAGCTTATGACATCATGATTGAAGGTGTCAGTTTAGTTACGAATTATCGAACCACATTCAGTGATGAAGTTCAAGCAAAAGGCTCATTAAATGCAGTGATCGAAAGCTTAGCAAAACGTAATGCTGAAGCATTAAAAAATTCTTAACTTCTCATCTAGATTACTTGAATTTGATGATAAATCCAGCTAAAGACTCCCTCTATAGCCAACCGCTTGGACGTATTGATAGCTTTATCTTTGATGATCAGGTCGCACGAGTTTTCCCTGATATGATTGAGCGCTCTGTTCCAGGCTATCAAACCATTATTACTGCTATTGGTTTGCTCGCAGGGCGCTTTGCGCAAGAAAATAGCGTGTGTTACGATTTAGGGTGCTCACTTGGCGCTGCATCATTTGCCATGAGTCAACATATTATCGCTAAAAATTGCCGGATCCTTGCCGTAGACAACTCTAATGCCATGTTAGCGCGCTTTAAGCATCTTTTAGAGCTACAAAAACCACCACCCTTATCCATCGATTTAAAATGTGCCAACATTCAAGATATTGTTATTGAGAATGCGTCGGTTGTCGTCTTAAATTTTACACTGCAATTTTTACCTCTTGCCGATAGAGCACAATTGCTTGAAAAAATTTATCATGGATTATTACCTAATGGCGCACTCATCATTTCTGAAAAACTAGCATTCGACGATCCACGCCAGCAAACGATGCAAATTGACCTGCACCATGCTTTTAAAAAGTCGCAAGGCTATAGTGAAATGGAAATTAGCCAAAAACGCACCGCATTAGAAAACGTCCTTATTCCTGAAACATTTACACAACATCAACAACGTTTAACATCAATTGGATTTAGCAGTTGTGAACTATGGTTTCAATATTTTAATTTCGCCTCATTTATTGCATTAAAATAATGCCCTACTCCGAATTATATAACGCCTTATGTGAAGCCAACGTGCATGATTGGGCGCAACAATTACCCAAACAAATCCATGAGGCTTTCGATACAAAAAAACATGGTGATTTGCTCAAATGGCAAACACAACTCGCACAACTTCCAAATATTGAAACAAATCAACGAATAATTACTGCTGACACTATCAACATTGGCAGTGTAATTGACCTTTCAATCGAAACTCAAACTCAATTAAAAACACAATTACTCGCCTTTAGCCCATGGCGAAAAGGACCTTATGATTTATTTGGCATTTTAATTGATACCGAGTGGCGCTCAGATTGGAAATGGCAACGGCTTGAAAATCATATTACAACGCTCCATAATCGATTAGTGCTTGATGTGGGTTGCGGTAACGGTTATCACTGCTGGAGAATGCTTGGCGCTGGCGCAAAGAGGGTTGTTGGCATCGACCCAATGCTATTAAATGTGATGCAATTTCAACTTATTAAGCAATTTTACGATAACAACACACCTATTGATGTACTCCCTTTAGGCATTGAAGCTATACCTGCAAATTTACGTTGCTTTGATAGCGTGTTTTCAATGGGAGTGCTCTATCATCGACGCTCACCAATTGATCATCTTTTTGAATTACGCGATTGCTTGAAAAGTGGGGGGGAACTAATTTTAGAAACGCTTGTTATTGATGGCGAATTAGGTGACACACTTCTTCCAGTAGATCGCTATGCGCAAATGCGAAATGTCTGGTTTCTGCCGAGTTGCGACACATTGATCAGTTGGCTCAATCGCTGTGGTTTTAAAAATACGCGTGTTGTCGACATCACCACTACTACCACGCAAGAACAGCGTACAACAGATTGGATGCGTTTTCACTCCCTTAAAGATTTTCTCAATGCTGAAAACCCAAGTTTAACCTGCGAAGGATTACCCGCACCTAAAAGGGCTATCATCATTGCTAATGCCCCCTAAAATTCGTATAAGTCATCATTTTTATCACTCATTTTTTATATTACAAGCGTATATACGCCACAAAGTGATTATGCGACATTTGAATAAAGCGCAACATATTTAGAGTGGATTCCAAATAAAAAAGGGCAATTGATTAAAATCACCCTACTATACAAATTTATTATCTAAGTAGCGAATTAGGCTTGCGTGTGATATTCGGGGCTGTATTTATGCACACTGTCTACCATTGCTTTAACGTGTTCAGGATTAATATCAGGCAAAATACCGTGCCCTAAATTAAATACATGACCAGAGCCTTTGCCATATTTATGCAAAATGGTTTTGACTTTTTCGGTAATGACGTCTGGATTAGCATAAAGCGCTAATGGATCTAAATTACCTTGCAAAGCTACTTTATCACCTACGCGAGTGCGGGCATGTTGAATGTCCGTTTGCCAATCTAACCCGAGAGCGTCATATCCAGTCGTTGCCATTTCTTCAAGCCACAGGCCACCTCCTTTGGTGAATAAAATATTGGGAACACGTCGACCTTCATTTTCGAGGGTAAGTAAGTCGCGCACTTGCTTGGCATAACGCAGTGAAAATTCGTTATAATCTTCGCTACTGAGCATACCACCCCATGTATCAAATAACATAACGGCTTGCGCACCAGCGGCAATTTGCGCATTCAAATAGGCGGCAACGGATTGTGCGAGTGTATCGAGCAATTTGTGCATCAATGCAGGGTCGTTGTACATTAAGGCTTTTACTTTGGCGAAATTTTTGCTACTTCCGCCTTCAACCATATAAGTGGCGAGCGTCCATGGACTGCCAGAAAAACCAATTAGCGGAACGCTACCATCTAAATTTTTACGAATTAAACGCACTGCATCAGTGACGTAACGTAATTCGATTTCAGGATCAATAACGGCTAATTTTTCAATATCTGCTGGAGTGCGCAGAGGGCGTTCAAATTTAGGTCCTTCGCCTTCTGTGAAATGCAATCCTAAGCCCATTGCATCAGGAATCGTTAAAATATCCGAAAATAAAATGGCCGCATCAAAATCAAATCGACGCAACGGTTGCAGTGTCACTTCACATGCCAATTCAGGATTCGTACAAACCGCCATAAAACTTCCCGCTTCCCCACGTACTTTTCGATATTCAGGCAAATATCTCCCCGCCTGACGCATCATCCAAATTGGGGTGTATTCAACAGGTTGTTTGAGCAGTGCTCGCAGAAATGTATCGTTTTTTAATGTTGTCATTTAAATTGAAAATAGTAAAGTGAGTAAAAATGTGACTTTAGGGAGCCGAATTAAATTTTCTTGGTAACGCTGCAGCAAATTCTGTCGCTAAATTCCCTCTGGCAGCAAGAGCTTCCTGTGCATTAGCAAAATTACCATACATGATAGAAAAACGAGTTTGACCATTTTTTTCATATTTGACAACATGGTAACTCGTCATTAACGTAGGATGTTTTTTTAAAAACTCAGAAATTGCAGCATCACTTGATAGTGTAATCAATTGTAGCGTATATCGCCCTAATACGGGATGGGTGGGAGATGTTGGCGCTTTTGGCGTTACAATATTTGTTGGAGTTGGAGTTGGAAACGCAGTTTCATTACTGACTACTGCCTCTTCAATAACTGAGGGAGGAGCTTCAGGCATTTTTTTAACTTGTTCGATTTTAGCTGGTTTTACTTTTTTATCATCCGATTTTTTTTCTTCTTTCTTATCTGCAACTTTTAAATCTGCAATTTTTTCAACCATTTTAGATTCAATTTTTCTGACATCAATTTCGTTATGTTCAGACTCAGAAGTCTCAACATGAGGCGCTGTTAAAGCAATGCTGGCTACTGGTATTTTATCAGGCAAAGCCTGAATTTTTGTGCCTTTTGCTGGTTCCACTTTAGGGAATGCAATAGTTGGTGCAGTAGTGGCTTTAGGTGATGAAACGACAGGTGCAACAGTTTGATTGATAGCGGGTGCAGTTGGTTCTTGAATTGTTTCTATAACGGGACTGATTGCTTCTTTGCTAACTTGAGGTTCAAGCGCTACGGTTGAATTTTCAGCAGTTTCAGGTTTTTTGTCAGGGTTATCAGCAGTAGGCGTTAACTGATCGTTATCTACTTTGGTTTCGGACTTCACTTCTGTAATAGAAGTATTTGACGTTGACTCGGCTTTTGTTTCCACAACTGAAGATTCACTCGTTTTTTCAGTTGAATTAGGTACAATTTCGGCATCTTTATTGACAGATGACTCATTTGCTACCGTGTTTTTTTCATTATCTAACGGGATTGTTGTTTCTTGCGATTGATCAGTTACTTTTGTTTCGTTTTTAGCTTCATCAATTGTGTTAGTCGTGTTCTCTTGCACAGGGGCTTGTCTAAAATAATGTATACCTTGATTGATGCCAACAGCTAAAACTAGCAATCCTGCGAAAATCGCAACCCATTTTGTATGGTCATTTTGTGTATCACGCGATAATTTCGTGAAATCAGCGATTAAACGTGCTGGAATGC
>CAJBJW010000374.1 GCA_903953455.1 uncultured Pseudomonadota bacterium
CCGGATGATTTCTCTCAAGGATTAAGAGTCGTCGCGAAGGATATTTATACTTTCTCTGAAGCCAGGGCTCGTTACGCGAGGGCATTAAAAATAAAACTCCATGCCAAGCCTGAAAATATTGGATCTAAAATAATTACAAACGCACCAAACATAGCGGCACCGGCCGTTAAAAATATAGGTCTTAATCGAATTGCTCCTGCTTCAATTAACGCATCCACTAAATCTATATTAGGTTGTGAGCGTATACGTTCAATAAAATCGATTAGGATAATAGAATTTCGGACTACGATCCCAGCCAAAGCAATCATTCCAATCATCGCGGTGGCGGTGAAATAGATAGGATTATCGTAACCAGAAATAGGCGTTGCCATAATTTGATTGAGTATCCAAAAACCGGGCATGATACCAATCACGGTGAGAGGGATTGCAATCATCATCACTAAGGGAAGCGTTAACGAACCGGTTTGTCCAACTAGTAGAACATAAATCATAACTAACGCCGCAGCAAAGGCTAATCCGAGATCACGAAATACATCAACGGTAATTTTCCACTCACCTTCACCGGCTAATTCTGCTTTATAACCCGACGGCAGCGGTTTTTTGGCTAATGCGCTATTAAGATCGAATACCGCCTCTACAGGACTACGCCCCGCCATTCCAGCTATGACATAGTTAACGCGTTGTAAGTTCTTATGGTAAATTGGCTGATCATCATATACCGTAGAGACGGCCCCTATTTCACTTAAAGGTATTAAATTGCCTGTGTCGGTTCTGACTCGTAATGTTAATAAATCAAACTCCGAAGAGCGTAAAGCACGAGGCAATTGCAAAAACATATTTAAAGATTGCCGTTCGCTATCCAAATGAATGCTACCCACTTGCTGACCCGCAAGTGCTATATGGAGAGTTTCTGCTACTTGGGCAACAGTTACTCCTGATAAAGCCGCCTTTTCTCGATTTAAATCAAAACGCATTTTAGTGTGTGGTGTTTGTGAAAAATCATCTACATCGACCACACCTTCAAGTTTTTCCATCTCTGCCCTTACGCGCTTAGATACAGCAATTAAGCTATCTATACTCGCTTGTGCTGGCCCATAGATTTCGGCAACTAAATCTGAAAGTACAGGAGGTCCAGGCGGTGTTTCGATAATTTTGAGATTAACATGGTATTGTTTAGCAATTTTTTCGATTTCCGGTCTAATTCGCAACGCAATTTCGTGTGATTGCTGTTCACGTTGATCCTTTGGGACTAAATTAAGCCTAACTTCTCCAAGATGACTATCACTACGCAGATAATAATGCCTTACCATGCCATTAAAATCCATGGGAGAGGCTAACCCTGTGTATGTTTGATAATGGGTGACTTCATTTACGGTTGCTAAATAACTGCCCAATGCGCTTGCAACTTGATCGGTACTTTCTAAAGTAGATCCTTTAGGCATATCAATCATAATTTGCAATTCATTTTTATTATCAAAAGGCAGTAATTTGAGTGGCACAGCACGTGTAACGGCTAATAATGTCGATCCCACAAAAGCAATAAAAACCATGAATAAAAAGAATTTTGCTCGATTAGGTGAAGCTAGCAGTGTTTCTAATGCAATGCGATATATTTTGTAAATCAAACTTTGCTTTAAATCCTCTGGTGCTTCCTCACTATGCGCATGATAGTCGCTTTGTAATAATTTGAAACTCGCCCATGGCGTGACAGTAAAGGCAACGATTAAAGATACAAGCATGGCAATCGGTACATTAAACGCCATTGGCGCCATATAAGGCCCCATCATGCCTGTGATAAAGAACATAGGTAAAAACGACACAATAACGGTAAACGTAGCTAAAATTGTAGGCGGCCTTACCTCATCTACGGCTGTTAACAACGCTTGTAGTGGTGATTCATTGCGTAGCTTGTAATGTCTATGAATATTTTCAACATCTACAATAGGGTCATCAACTAATAATCCTAGCGATAAAATTAATGCAAATAAGGTCACACGGTTAATGCTGTAGCCCGAAATATAATCAAGCAATAACGTTAGCGCTAAAGTCATCGGTACGGCAATAGAAACAATAAAAGATTCCTTTAGACCTAAAGAAAATGCGAGCAATACCACAATAATAACGATTGCAAAGCTTAGATGTTTAACGAGTTCATTGACTTTGTGATTAGCTGTTTCTCCATAGTCCCGAGTGATTGTAAGTAGCACATCTTCTGGAATTAAAGAACCACGTAAACTTTCCGTAGTCGAAATCACGGTATTTGCAACGTCAACGGCATTACTCCCTTTTCGTTTAGCAATAGCGAGAGTGACCATCTGACGCTCTTGGCCTGCTTGAGGTGGATTCCCTAACGCACTTCCCACTGTAGACATTTTAGCCACTGCAGGACCAAAACCAATGCGAGTATAATGACTCACATCCGCCGGGCCATCTTCAATACGGGCAACATCTCTTAAGTAAATAGGGCGTCCTGCCATATGCTTCAATACCACGGCCCCCACTTCTACTGAAGAATTCAAGTAAGGTCCCGCTTCTAACAAAATTTCTTGGTTACTTCGCTCAAAGCTTCCAGCTTGAACATTTACATTTGCATTTGCTAACGCCTGAGAAATATCCATTAACGTCAGATCATAAGCAATTAAATTTACTGGATTGGCATAAATAGACACTTGCCGTTGCTCACCACCTACAACCCAACTTTTACCCACATCAGCAACTGCTCTTAAAGAAACAATTAACTCATCGGCAATACGACGCAGTGCCATGGCATCATATTGCGCATTTTGCGTAGACAGGGCAAGCAATACAATGGGGACATTATCAATTTCAACAGGGGCCACCTTCCAATGCGTTACACCAGCAGGAATGAGATGCTGGTTGGACATTAAGCGATCCCACGTTTTCACCAAGCTATCTTCAAAGGATTGACCAACTAAATAGCGTACCGTAACCACAGCAGAACCGGGCTTTGAGACAGAATAAACATATTCCACCCCTTCAATTTGTTTAAGTAAAACTTCTAAAGGCGTCGAAACTAATTTTTCCACTTCTTCACTTGAAGCGCCTGGATACTCAATGAGTACATCCATCACCGGTACAACAATTTGGGGGTCTTCTTCGCGCGACGTAAACGTTAATGCAGTTGCTCCCGCAAGTAAGGAAATAATTAAAAATAAAATAGATAATTGGGAGGTCGTAAAAATTTCAACAATCTTGGTGGTCAAACCACGATGCGGTTTTGAAGTAGGCTGATTTGGCATCATTGAGCCTGCTGAGGATGACTTACAATTGTTTCACCAGAGGCTAAACCTGAAATGACTTCAACGTAGTTGCCAAAAGCTTTTCCTGTTCTAATATGTCGGGTGGAGCCATGTTCATTGTCTAAAACGTGAACGATCTCTAATTGACCGATATGCTCAATAGCACTCTTGGGAATCAATAGCGCTTCATGTTGTGCACACGACTGCTCTAACCACCCAAAATAGCCCGTTTGCAATCCCTTAACCACAGGTAAAGCGACTTTAATTAGTTGAGTCCTTGTTTGTGAATCGACATCTGAACTGATTTCATCAATTTGTGCATCTACTGTTAGCGCTAATGCATCAATATAGACTTTAACTGGCATATCCATTGTGTATCGAGTAGCGCAGCTTGTTGGTACATCTGTTTCAAGTCTTAACCCCTCGGATGTTTGTAAAGTGATAATAGGCACGCCTAATAATCCCATATCCCCCGGCTCTTTTAATCGCTTGAGTACCACACCATCAAATGGCGCTCGCAGTAACGCATCTGCATGTCGTGATTGCATTTCATTCACCACGCTATGCGCTTGACTCACTTGTGCTTGCGTTTCTTTTTCTTGCGCTACTATGGCATCAAGATGTTCGCGTGTAGCAGCTTCTTTGTTATATAAACTTTGTATGCGCTCTAAATCTGCTTTAGCTTTGACATTCTGAGCATTTGCCCCAGCCAAAACTCCTAATGCAGACTGCTCTTGAGCAGCAATATCTCGCTCATCTAAACGGATTAACACATCACCTTGTTTAACTTTGTCGCCATTATGTACTCTAATATCAATGATACGCGCTGCCATTTTAGGGGCAATGTGAGCTATTGTTCTTGATTTTACCGTTCCAGGCCACCTGACAATGTCGTCTACCGTTTTTTTCTCTACATAAAACGTTTGTGGAGCTGGAATGTTTAAATCGTTGCTTATCTTACTAATGCCCGGAGCGACTTTATTCTCAAAACTTCCTTGCATAAAAAGGAGTAATACTATCAACGCAAACACAGCTACCGAAAAAGCAAGTAATTTACTTGGGTTGTTTTGTTTGGTACTGGTCATCAACGTTCTCCTATTTCCAAGCGCCAATGGCTTTTTTTAATGCAGCATCAGCAATTAACGCGTCATAATGTGCTGCGATCGAATTTGATTGCGCAGAATTCTTAGCCACTTCTGCTTCAATATAACGTGTAACCGTAGCTACCCCAGCTTGTCTTTCTTCCTTAACCAGTCTGAGTGCTTCGGTTGCTGCTTGCATTGATAGCTTTGTCGTGTTTATACGCGCTAAACTTTCTTGTAGTTTTAAATAGGCCGTTTTCAATTCCTGTTCAATCACTAATTTCGTTTTACGCTCTGTTTCCTTTGCTTGCGCCACGTTTAGTTCAGCTATTCTAATTTGCTGAGGCGTATTAAGACCTGAAAACAGATTTATCTCCATTGAAACACCTGCTGTGACATTTTCTTTTTCACTTGAAAAATCAGGGGCTCGACTATTTTGCCCATAGCTCACATAGGCATCCGCCCTAGGTAAATAAGCTCCTTGTGCGCTTTTTACTTTATGCTTAGCTATTTCAATTTGATTGGCTGCTGCTTTCACTTCCGGTCTTTGCACTATGGCTTGTTCAAGTAAATCATTAAATGAAGCGGTTAATGTTGGTTGAATAAAAATAGTAGATGGGGTAATACTAAAATTTTGCTGAATTGGCAATCCCAGCAGATTAGCAATAGTCACCTTAGCCAAATCAACACTATTAGCGGCTTTTAGTTGTGCTTCTTGTGCCTGCGATAATTTAACTTCTAACGACAACACATCAGATTTAAGTACCGTTCCTGCAACGTGCTTTAATTGAGTTTGATTTAACTCGCTGGAAATAGATTTTATTGATTCGAGAGCAATCTTTTGCGCCTCTAACGTGGCTAAATACGCATAATACGTTGTAGTAATCGCTTGAATTAACGTGTCATGAATTGATGCACGTTCAAATTCAGATTGATCAATCCCTAATTCAGCCGCTTTACTTTCATGATAATCCTGCCCACCACGAAAAAGGGATAAATGACCGATTATTTCAGGTCTAAAATTTTGTCTATATCCCGGATTATTAATAGTAGAAATCGTATTAGCATTAAATTCGCGTTGCGCAACCATCATAGAGAATACTTGCGCTGGATTATTTGATGTTTCATAAGCCACTTTAGCGGAAATTTGTGGATAAAATGAAGATAGAGCCACATTTAATTGTGCATCTGCTTGGCCGATGCGCTCTATTGCAATTTGTAAATCTGGATTATTGGCGATAGCGTAATCAATAGCTTGCTCTAAGGTAAAAATTTGATAGGTTAATTCAGTCGGTTTAG
>CAJBJW010000375.1 GCA_903953455.1 uncultured Pseudomonadota bacterium
AGTTTTTTGATGACGTATGATGAATTGCTGCATATTAATGAATTAGAACGTTTACTCAAATCTGATCAATTTCAAAAAAATCCTGTTGAACTCCTCACGTTAAGCGCTTGCCAAACGGCTGAAGGGGATAGTCGAGCGCCGCTTGGATTTGCCGGTGTTGCGCTCAAAGCCCATGCGCGTAGTGCATTAGGGTCACTTTGGCCTATTTCCGACGAAGCGGCTTATCTGCTCATGACACAGTTTTATACAAATTTAGCGCAACATCCTAACATGACGAAAGTCAAAGCACTCCAGCAAGCACAAATCAGTCTTATCAAACACGCAGACATGAAGAATCCTTTCTATTGGGCTCCCTTTATTTTGGTTGGAAATTGGCTATGAAAATCTACCGCGCTTTTTTAACATTCAGTGTTTTTTTACTTCCCAATGTGAGCGCCGCGCAAGCCGTCACCGATGGCACGGTAGGCGCTGTAGAATCATTAAGTGGTCATTTTACGGTTCCGCAATCGCTTGGCAGCACAACGGGCAATACTCTTTTTCACAGCTTTAAAACATTCAACATCAACACAGGCGAAAGCGCCACATTTACGGGGGCAAATAACATTCTCAATGTCATTAGCAGAGTGACAGGCGGGGACATATCCAATATTAACGGGGCGTTGCGTTCCCAAGTAGGCAAAGCGAATTTTTATTTTATCAATCCATCAGGCATTGTATTTGGCGCGAATGCACAAGTGGATGTGCCGGCAGCTTTTCACGTTTCAACCATTGATAACTTAACATTTAGCGATGGCAGCAATTTCAACGTGAAGACACCGGCCAATAGTTTAAGTATCGCCTCACCTGAAAGTTTTGGCTTAACGGCGGCATCGAATTCAAATAATAGTTTACTTACTCTTAACGGTGCGATGCTCAGTGTGAAAGACACGCAACAAATTGACTTAGTAGCCGGAAAAATTACCCTAAATAACCAAGCTGCGTTACTTGCTAACGAAGGCAATATTAAGCTCACCGCTCCCCAAATTGACATCGCTAATGCCACTATCTCCGCGAATACCGATAGCGCTACTGATGCAGGGAATGTGAATATACAAACGACCAATTTATCCCTAACAGATGGAGCGCAGATTAGCGCAGATTCCAATGGCGCGGGAAAAAGTGGAATAGTCACCATCAACGCAAAAGACACGTTAACCATCCAAAATGGCGCACTCATTTCCTCGAACAGTAACGCGCAAGGTAATGGCGGCGCAGTCACCATTAATACCAACACACTTCATCTTGATGGCAAAAATACCACCGCATTTACCGGTATTGCCGCTAATGCAACGAGTTCGGGGCAAGCAGGACAAGTGAACGTGCAAGCAACGTCAGTGAATATCGAAAGTGGCGCGGAAATCAATTCCAGCACCTTCGCGCAAGGCAATGCAAACGCAGTCACCCTCGTCACGCAAGATTTAACCATTGATGGAAAAAATAACACTGCAGGTGCAACCGGCATTGGCTCTAACGCCAACCCAAATAGTCACGGCAATGCAGGCAATATCAACGTTACCGCGAATACTATCCATTTAATCAATGGAGGTGAAATTAACTCGTCAACGTCTGGCTTAGGTAACGCCGGACACGTTCAAGTGGCCGCGAAATCAATTGCCATTGATGGTCAAAATAATCAAACGCAGGTGACAGGTATTCATTCTGATACTTCTGGGGTCGCATCTGGAAATGGTGGTGAAGTAGACGTTCATGCCAACGCATTAACGCTCGCCAATACAGGCACTATTGGCTCAAATAGTTTTGGCAGTGGCGATGCGGGAGAGGTAAAAATAGACGCTGATACCATTGATATCAATGGTCAAGGCAGTACAGATAATCTCTTTACAGGCATTTCATCTAATGCGCTTGCGCAAGGTGATGCAGGAAAAGTGAGCGTGAGCGCTGACAAGATAACGTTGACCGAAAAAGGACGTATCACCTCCAATACAAACGCTGATGGTAATGCAGGAGATGTGTCTATCTTTGCCAAACGCATCGATATTGATGGGCAGAATAACGGCACTTATACGGGCATCGCGTCAAATACTTCTACGGGAAAAGGTGACGCAGGTACCGTGAATGTTAACGCTTCACTCATTAACATCAACAACGCAGGACGTATTACCACCAATACCCGTGGCAATGGAAAAGCGGGGAATCTCACTATTCAAGCGGATACGCTAAACATTGATGCGCAAAATAGTGACTATTTAGCCGGAATTTCTTCTGCGGCCAGTCCTGAAAGTACAGGGCACGTTGGCAATATCAATATTGTCGCCAGTCACAAAATTAAGTTAAGCAATGATGCGCAAATTAGCATTCAAAATCGCGCGACTGTGTCAAAAAAAATGCCTACACCATCGGGCGAAATATCGATTACGACGCCTAATCTGTCCATCAATAATGGACTCATCAACGCAAAGGCCACAGATAATGCCGATGCCAGCAACATCACGTTACATATCGCAAACGCGTTGAAAATGCACTTAGGCGATATTAGCACACAAGCCAATACAGGCAATGGTGGTGCTATTACGATTAACGATGGCAGCGTGATTGATTTACAGCGCTCGTCAATCACCACGTCGGTGGCGTCTTCAACAGGCAATGGGGGAGATATTACGATTCACTCACCCGCGATGGTGCTGGATAACGGCATGATTCAAGCAAATGCATATAGCGGAAATGGTGGCAATGTACTGGTTCACGTAGATTCGCTAATTGCCAGTCAAAATTTGTTAATCAAAGGTGGAGCGCAACCCATAAAATGGGAATCAAACGTACCGGGATTGAACGTCATACAAGCCGCCTCACAATTTGGATTAAGCGGCAATGTGAAGGTGACATCACCACAACTGAATTTGAGTGGTGTGTTGATTGGATTAAATACTGTGTTTTTTGGGCGGGAGTTACTGAGTCAAGATTATTGCAATGTTGGAACAGGAAGTTCATTGACAGTTCGTGGACACGGTGTACTGCCCTCTAAGTCATCGGATTTATTATATTAGTTCGCGTTATTTTAACGTGTTCATCTATTGTTTCAAAAATAGATGAACACCTCATCATGGGACAATTAACAAATAACGAAGAGATGCTTAGTCCTTTTTAATTATTTCCCCAGCGTAATACCTTGTTGCTTGAGCAAATCCGTCATTTGAGGCGATTTCTGCTCTGCTAAATATTGAACGGTATCGTACCAGTAACCTGCTTGCGCTAATTTGGCGACATCATTGAGTGGAATAGCGGTACTTTCTCGACGAAAAGTCGCACTGGCAATCACATCATTGACACGTTGATTAGGGTCAACAATGAGTGCGATTGACCAGCGATATTGCTCACCTTCTTTTAATTGCACATTTAAAGTCGAAAGTTGAATCGATTGAATACCCTCTTTGGTGACGGCTGGCAATGTTTGTTCGAAAATCGTTTCCCCCGTATCCTCTAAAGAAAGCGAAAACTCAATATTGTGATGCGGTAAAGCGGAAATATACCAATATAAATTCGGTGATGCCTGCGCGGTCAATGCCACTTGCTCTGGCGCTAATAATTCCATATTCACAGAGGTGTTTTTTATCCCTCTCGTTCCGCCACCCATTTGTGTTGCGGGGGCACCTGAAACGGGTGGTTTAAATAAAACAGGCGCATCTGCGCTCACCACAACAGGGAAGATAAACGATGATAGCAAAACAATAATTTTCAACATAATAGAGTTTTCGAATAGTAACGGTTAATGACAAAAATGAGCGAACAGCCATTTGATCTAAAAACACAAAACATGATTTATTGTGGCGTATTTTACTCCGAAAAAACGATGTTCACCATGACAAAAAACGTTAAATCAATCATTTGATTTTAGGTATAAGAAAAAAAGATTTCACGCTCTCATTGACAGGTAATTATTTACAGCCCGCTTTTCAAACTCGCCTCAATAAAACCATCTAAATCGCCATCTAAAACGGCTTGAGTATTACCCACTTCATAGCCTGTGCGCAAGTCTTTAATACGCGATTGATCAAGAACATAAGAGCGAATTTGACTGCCCCACCCAATATCAGATTTACTATCTTCTAAAGCCTGTTGCGTTTCGTTACGTTTGCGCATCTCAAGTTCGTACAACTTCGCTTTAAGCTGTTTCATGGCCGTGTCACGGTTTTTGTGCTGTGAGCGATCACTTTGACATTGCACCACAATCCCTGATGGTGCATGGGTAATTCGCACCGCAGATTCGGTTTTATTAATATGCTGCCCCCCCGCCCCACTCGCGCGATAAACATCTGTACGCAAATCAGCCGGATTAATATCAATATCAATATCGTCATCAATTTCGGGCGACACAAAGACGGAGGCAAACGAGGTATGACGACGATTACCTGAATCAAAAGGGGATTTACGCACCAGTCTATGCACACCCGTTTCCGTCCGCAGCCAACCGAACGCATAGTCGCCTTCAAAACGAATGGTCGCACTTTTAATACCTGCGACGTCACCTTGGGATTCTTCAATCAATTCCGTTTTAAAGCCGCGACGCTCGCCCCAACGCAAAAACATACGCTCAATCATCGACGCCCAATCTTGTGCCTCTGTACCTCCAGAACCCGATTGAATATCCAAAAAGGCATTATTTGCATCCATTTTACCTGAGAACATACGACGAAATTCTAAATCAGCCACGTGATTTTCATAGGCATTTACGTCATTGGCAACGATATCGACAGTTTCTGAATCCTCTTCCTCAATAGCCATCAACAGTAATTCTTCCGCATCCGCTAAACCACGTGTTAACTCAATTAAACCATTGACTACCAGTTCTAATTGCCCACGCTCTTTGCCCAAATCTTGCGCTTGCTGAGGATTGGACCAAATATCGGGACTTTCAAGTTCGCGTAGAACCTCAACTAAACGCTCGTGCTTAGTGTCAAAGTCAAAGATACCCCCTGAGCGCATCAACACGACTATTTAGATCAAAAAGTTTGTTTTTAATGGGATTGATTTCTTGCATAACTCGTTAAAAATAAAAAAATAAATAAAAAAATAAAGTCGCTTAAACTTGCCACGCGGCTAATTGTGCATCATCATCAAAGGGTTTCACCTTCAATTCTTGGGTTGATCCGTCTTTTTGAGTCAAAGTGAGTGTCACTAAATCCTCATTTTTACCTTGCCCATAACGCGCCACAATACTAGCAATTAACGGCAGATCTTCTGGCATGGGTACACCATCCACAAGGGTAATTGAGCCTTTAAAACCAGTGGCTTGGACACTCATAAATTCGTGGCGATACCCTTGCATAAAACGCCCCTCACCTTCTTCACGCGAAATAATCAACTTAAAATGGGGCTTTGGGCGAATATGTCGCCCCACTTTAAGTAGCATAATGTCGTCAAGTTCATACTCTTTGTGGCCTTGCGCCTGCCATAAATCGACTAATTTGGCGGAATAATATTTATCCGTCAAAAAACAACATCCGCCAGCGGGCTGTGCAAAATCGGTAAAACCAAATTCTTTTGCCATTGCAAATTGGGGTTTGCGTGAGCGACCGGTAATACTGCAAAGCGCGTCTCGTTGTATCCAGCCTTCACGCTCAGGCAAGGTCGCTTCTAAGTTTTTTGCGCACAATGGCCGAACAAGTAGATCATCCGCACCCGATTGTTTTGAAATAATGGGTAATTTAAATTTATTTTGTGACATGGGACGCTGCCCAATCACTTCACCGGTAATAATAAAATCGAAACAATTTTCAATCATCCATTGTTTAGCTTTGCTAATCATAAAGATTTTGCAATCCATGCACGGATTCATATTCGTTCCATACCCGTGCTTAGGGTTAATCAGCACATTTTTATATTCTTCAATGACATCAATAATGTGCAATTTAATGCCTAACTGCTCCGCTGTCCACAATGCGTTATTGCGTTTGGGTTTTTCAGCGTGTTTATCTTTATCTCGGATAGCATGCGTGTGCCCTTCGACACAAAAACCAGTAAAAAAATTAATCCCTTCAACATAAATACCTTGCTGTTGAATCAATTTCACCGCGAGCATAGAATCCAGTCCGCCCGAAATGAGCGCGACGGCTTTTCGTTGTGTGGTCATGCGAGGTCCGCTTGCAATTTAGTTAATAACTGACAGAAATCGCTTTCACACAATGGACGACTAAAGAAATAACCCTGCACATCATCGCACTCTTTATCGAGTAAAATATTGGCTTGCTCTATCGTTTCTACGCCTTCTGCAATGACGTTTAAGCGTAAATTATGTGCCATCGCAATAATCGTCGATGCAATCGCACTGTCGTCACTACTGGTGGTAATTTCTCGGATAAACGATTGGTCAATTTTTAAGGTATCAATAGGAAAACGCTTTAAATAACTCAGCGATGAATATCCCGTACCAAAATCATCAATCGATAAACGAATTCCCATGTCTTTTAATTTATTTAGGGTTGTAATCGTTTCTTCTACATTAGCCATTAAAACGCCTTCGGTAAGCTCTAACTCTAAAAGTTGCGCTGGGAACTGCGTTTCTTCCAAAATTTGCGCTACTTTATAGAGTAAATCCGGCTGTTTTAATTGCATGCCAGATAAATTTACAGACATTGGCTGAAGTTTCAATCCCGATTTTTGCCATGAAACAGCTTGTGTACACGCCGTGCGCAGCACCCACTCCCCTAATGCGATAATCAAATTACTTTTTTCAGCATAAGGGATAAAAACAGCAGGTGAAATCCATCCTAATGTGGGATGATTCCAGCGAACCAGTACCTCTGCGCCAATCAATTTTTTGGTTTTTAATGCAAATTGCGGCTGATAATTAAGTGAAAACTCTCCATTTTTAAACGCCTGACGTAAATTGGTTTCCATTTCCAATTCATCAATCATTTTTTTGTTCATCGTATCTGAAAAATATTGATAATTATTGCGCCCCGACTCTTTTGCATGGTACATCGCGGTATCGGCATTTTTAATCAATAAATTGACGCTATCGCCATCAACAGGAAAAACCGTAATCCCAATACTGACAGAAACAAATACTTCACGCTCGCTAAGAACAAAGGGGGCGTTTAACGCAACTAATATTTTTGTTGCGACACTGGCCGCATTTTCACTGGACTGAATAGTCCCCAAAATCACCGTAAACTCATCGCCGCCAAGACGAGAAACCGTATCCACTTCACGCACACACTGTTTAAGGCGTCTTGCCACTTGAATTAATAATTCGTCTCCTAATTGATGTCCTAATGTGTCGTTGACGAGTTTAAAACGATCTAAATCCAATAGCATTAACGCAGATTGTTGATGGTTGCGTTTTGCCATATCGAGCGTGAATTTTAAACGTTCAACAAATTGAGCTCGATTAGAAAGTCCCGTCAGTGGATCGTAATGTGCCAGTTTTGAAAGTTCATTTTCAGTAGATTTATGCGCACTCATATCGCTAAAAATGCCGATAAAATGCGTGATCACATTGTTGTCATCTCTGACACTGTAAACCGATAATTGAAGTGGTAATACGTTGTTATTTTTGCACTTAATCCACACTTCACCCCGCCATTCACCAAATTTTAATAATTTCCGATGAAGCGACAAATAAAAATTTTGATCATGATGATGCGAATTTAAAATAACAGCGGGTTGATGAAGCATTTCCGCTTTGTCGTATCCCGTAATTTGTGAAAAAGCAGGATTAACGTCGATGAATTTATGATGTGACGTTGTAATAACAACCGCCTCATTGCTACTTTCAAAAATTTTCGTAGCAAGTCGTAAACTCTCTCCAATTTTTGTCGTTGCGTGGGCACTTTCCACGCTATTTAACGTATTCACATCCTTTAAAAAGGAGGCTACCTGTTCGCTTACACCTAAAAATAATGTTTGGTGCTCTATAGGGTTTGTTTTAGGCATTTCTGCGGACGGTGTAAAAGCCATCTCATCCTCTGAATCAATCAAGTAACTGAAAATAAATTTGATTATCTGTAAACAATATCTTCAAAATAGAAAGAGATTATTTTCTATTCAATAACCGCAATGAATGTTTCGCCGTTTTTAATCATGCCAAGTTCATCACGAGCGCGTTCTTCAATAGATTCTTGTCCTTTACGCAAATCTAATACTTCAGCATATAACATCTCGTTGCGATGTTTTTTTTCTTCAACTTGTAGTTTGACTTCATTTAAACGTTTTTGATACGCACTAATTTCATTCACACTACCGTCACCAAACCACAGACGATATTGCAATTGAACAATAATAACGAGAAGAATAATAACGATAATTTTCATTTTTTTATGTGTAGCGGTAAGAAGTTAAAAAGGCTCACGAAACTTGAGCCTTTAATTCACACCTACTATTTTAAAGCATTCTAAATGCGCTACGGCCAGCATAAACCGCTAAATCGCCTAATTCTTCTTCGATTTTCATTAATCGATTATATTTAGCAATACGATCCGAGCGACTCAGAGAACCTGTTTTAATTTGACCCGTGCGCGTAGCAACAGCTAAATCGGCAATAGTGGTATCTTCCGTTTCGCCTGAGCGATGCGACATCACGGCGGTATAGTTGGCTTGATGCGCCATTGTAACCGCTGCAAATGTTTCGGTTAACGTACCAATTTGATTAACTTTAATTAAAATTGAATTCGCAATATTTTTACTAATACCTTGTTGTAGAATTTTTGGATTCGTCACAAATAAGTCATCACCAACCAATTGAATGCGATTACCTAATTTTTCGGTCATTAATTTCCAACCATCCCAATCATTTTCGTCAAACCCATCTTCGATACTAATGATAGGATAACGATTCACCCAGTCAACAAAGAAATCAGCCATTTGCACTGAATTGTATTTTTTATTTTCAGACGCTAAATTGTAAATGCCATCGCTGTAATATTCTGAAGCCGCTGCATCTAACCCTAAATAAATGTCTTCACCTGCTTTGTATCCAGCAAGTTCAATCGCTTGCAAAATAACTTCAATTGCTTCTTCATTTGACGACAAATTGGGTGCAAAACCACCTTCATCTCCCACTGTTGTCGCGAGACCTTTGCTTTTTAAGACTTTCGCTAAATTATGAAAAACTTCTGCACCATAGCGTATTGCCTCACGAAAATTTGGTGCACCGACAGGCAAAATCATAAACTCTTGCAAATCAACACTATTATCTGCATGCGAACCACCATTGATAATATTCATCATAGGCACAGGTAAAATAAATTCTCCCGATGTATTTAATGAACGATATAAAGGTTGTTTCTTTGCATTGGCAGCAGCACGCGCAGCAGCCATTGAGATAGCAAGCAGCGCATTTGCACCTAAACGACTTTTCGATTCGGTGCCATCCAATGCAATCATTTTTTCGTCAAGTGCACTTTGATCGTCTGCATCTAAACCAATCACTGCATCGCGCAATTCAGTTTGAACGTTTTTTACTGCATTTAAGACACCTTTACCCAAGTAACGCGCTTTATCGCCATCTCTCAATTCAATCGCTTCGCGCTCACCTGTTGACGCACCAGAAGGCACCATTGCACTACCAATAACACCTGAAGCTAAGATAACATCTGCTTCAATAGTTGGATTTCCACGTGAATCCAAAACCTCTCTAGCGCGTACATCAATTATTTTTGTCATAAAAGTGACCTCCAAAATACATATCAAAAAACGTTCTTACGATATTGAATTTGTTTTTAATAAAAAATCAAATTACTTGTGTGTATTTTACACTAAACGTGCCCACATATCGTACTCATCCGCATCTTCTAGTTCGACTTGCACAAAATCACCCACATTTAGATGAACAGCACCGTCAATAAAGACTTGCCCATCAATTTCAGGTGCATCCGCTTTACTACGTGCAACAGCACCTTCTGCAACAACCTCATCCACTAAAACTGTTTCAATTCGTCCGATACGTTTTTGTAATCGCTCAGCACTAATTTTTGATTGATGCGCCATAAATCGAGCTAATCGTTCTTGTTTAATTTCTTCTGGAATTTGATTAGGTAAATCATTAGCGGCAGCACCATTCACTGGCGAATAAGCAAAACAGCCAACACGATCGAGTTGTGCTTCACTGAGAAAATCTAAAAGCTCTTCAAATTCACTTTCAGTTTCACCAGGAAAACCGGCAATAAACGTGCTTCGCAAAGTAATATCAGGACAAATTTCTCGCCAAGCCTTAATACGCGTTAAATTATTTTCGCTAGCCGCAGGGCGTTTCATTGCTTTTAAAATACGACTATTGGCATGCTGAAAAGGAATATCTAAATACGGTAATATTTTTCCTTCCGCCATTAGGGGAATCACATTATCCACATGGGGATAGGGGTAAACGTAATGCATACGTACCCATATATCTAAATCACCAAGCGCATTCGCTAAATCATAAAAATGCGTTTTAACTGAATTTCCACGCCAATCACGTGGCGCATATTTTAAATCTAGACCATAAGCGCTTGTATCTTGCGATACGACTAATAACTCCTTTACACCCGCTTTCGCAAGATTTTCCGCTTCAAGCATTACTTCATCAATGGGTCGACTAAATAAGTCGCCACGCATAGAGGGGATAATGCAGAACGTGCAACGATGATTACAACCTTCAGAAATTTTTAAATAGGCATAATGATCAGGCGTGAGTTTAATACCTTGAGGCGGAAGCAGATCAAAAAAAGGTTGATGGGGAGGAGGTAAATGTTCATGTACGGCACTTAATACTTCATCAAACGCATGCGCACCAGTCACTTTTAACACTTGTGGATGACGAGCACGAATTTCATCTTCTCTTGCACCAAGACAGCCAGTTACGATCACTCTGCCATTTTTTGCTAATGCTTCGCCGATACTATCTAAAGACTCCTCGACAGCGGCATCAATAAAACCACAGGTATTGACTACCACCAAATCCGCATTATCGTAGCTAGGTGAGATTTGATAACCCTCACGACGAAGCGAGGTTAATATACGCTCACTATCAACTAAAGCTTTTGGACAACCTAAACTAATAAAACCAATTTGAGGCGTACTCATAAAAAATCAATCCACAAATAATGATGAAAAATGACTCAATTATAGACTGATACTGATGAAATTGAGTGTTATTTTACAAAAAGGAAGGCAAAAAAAAGCCCAACTAGAGAAATTGGGCTTTTGAGAAGATAAGAGCTTGGCGATTCCCTACTTTCGCATGGCAAAGTGCCACACTATCATTGGCGCTAAGCGGTTTCACTTCCGAGTTCGGGATGGGATCGGGTGGTTC
>CAJBJW010000376.1 GCA_903953455.1 uncultured Pseudomonadota bacterium
CCGTTACCACCGCGCCACTGGCTTTTGGTGGCAACCGTGCCAGTCCCTCTCGTGCAATTACCATTAGCGGCGCCTCACCCTATCTGCAACCCAATAGCGGCCTTGTTTATGTCGATGCACAGCATAATCCACTGCAACAAAATCTTGATACAGGCGCTTATTCTAAAAACACCCAATTAGTGCATACGCTCTCGTCCGCATCACCCGAAACACGCAAGCAAGGGGATTTTCGGGTTGGCTACGATTGGGATGAAGCCAGCTTGGATGTGGGCGCGGGAACGTCTGCGGAAAATGATTACAATTCAAGTTTTGGCAATATCGCCGGACGCCTTGATTTCAATCAAAAACTCACCAGCGTGAATGTTGGCTCGAGTTACACCTCAAGCAGTACCGAAGCGATGCTCGACCACGATGCCGTGCCTTATATTGAAAAAAGTACCTTTGGGACGCGTGTTCAATCGCTTGCCAATGGCGTCAAATTGGTCACTGGTTCACGCGAAGATTGGGCGGGGAATGTAGGTATCACGCAGATATTAAATAAGTCTGCACTGATTGAAGGCAATGTGAGTTATACCGCCAGTACAGGATATATGGCAAATCCCTACAAAGTTATGGAAGTGTTATTTATTGATCCAACGCAAATCGTCGATACAGAAGGCAAACTCAAAGCGACTATGCGTGCATTTTTAGAGCAACGCCCCAACGAGCGCAATCAATGGACGGAAAGTTTGCGTTACGTTCAACATATTGCCTCACTTGATGCGGCATTGCATGTAGACTACCGTTTTTTTCATGATGATTGGGGAATTGCAGCGCATACGTTTTCGGCTGACTGGATTCAACCTTTAGGCGATGGCTGGTCGATTACGCCGCGTGTACGCTATTACACACAGGATAGTGCCGATTTTTATACGCCCTATTTGGTCTCTAATCAAGCAGCAAGTAAAAGCGTGATTGATCCCGTGACCCAAAAAGTCACCAGCGTCAAATACGACCCTAAATTATTACCGAAAAATTATTCAAGTGATTATCGTTTATCGGGTTATGGGGCGTTAAGCGGTGGTTTATCTGTCACTAAAAAATTCGCTAAAGGGATTGAATTGCAAGCTGGCGCAGAATATTACACACACGCAGGCGGTTTAAAACTCGGTGGCGGTGGTGAAGGTAATTATGCCGATTTTGATGGTTATTTAATCAATGCTACGTTGAAAGTGGATCTATCAACGCTATCACTCGCTAATTCCATGCACAGCGAACACGGCGAACATCATCATCACGCACATCATCATGGCACAGGCGCCCCTGCAGGCGTCATGTTTGACCATGTTCTCAGTCAAGCCGGTGAGACCATGATTGGTTATCGCTATATGTACGCCAATCAAGCCGGCACCACACAAAATGGCACGAATACGGTTAGTGATGCAACAATTGTCAATCGTGCTTGCGGTGGGCAACAATGCTACGTCACTCCACATGAGATGAGCATGAATATGCACATGGTTGAGCTAATGTATGCGCCAACCGATTGGCTGACGTTAATGCTAATGCCACAATTTATGGATATGCACATGACCATGCGCCCACTTGATGGTGCGCCTAAATCACCAAGCATGACCACGCCACTAGGCGCCGCTATTCTGCACTCCGCACATGAACACACCACAGGCGGCATGGGTGATACAGGAATTTATGCGCTGTTTAATGCATTTACTGAAGACCATCAAAAAATCACTGTCAGTTTAGGTATGAGTGCGCCTACCGGTGATTCAGATATTCAATTACGCAACACACATCAACAAGATTTAGGCTATATCCACTATGGGATGCAACTCGGTAGCGGCACATGGGATTTTAAACCTGCGGTGACGTATACCAATCAAATTGATGATTGGTCACTAGGCGCACAACTTAATGGCACAGCACGTTTTGAGTCGAGTAATAAAGCAGGCTTTGCACTGGGTGATATTTTCCAAGCAACCAGCTGGGGGAGTTATGGCTGGACACATTGGTTATCCACTTCCGTGCGTGGTATCTATACGCTACAAGGCGAGCTTAAAGGCGCGTATCGTGGCGTCTATCATCAAATTGGCGCAATGGACTATACAAACAATTATGGCGGCCAATTTGTGGACGTAGGGTTTGGCATTAACGCTGCTATGCCAAGCGGCAAGCTACAAGGTAATAGTTTAAGTGTTGAATGGCTACAACCTGTCCTTGATGATGTCAATGGTTACCAACTTCCGCGTGAAGGGGCACTATCGGCAACATGGTCATATATGTTCTAATGAAGTCGACTTTGTGCAAATAACTTACCTTCACATGCTGGAAAACCCTTTTGAATAATCGCATTAAAATTATTGGCGGCACATGGCGCAGTCGCCAAATTGCTGTTATTGACGAACAAGGCCTGCGTCCAACGCCCGCTCGCGTGCGTGAAACCCTGTTTAATTGGCTACAGGCTGACATTTTTAACAGTCAATGTTTAGACGTATTTTCAGGAAGTGGCGCACTGGGTTTTGAAGCGGCGTCACGTGGGGCACGTTTAGTGGTGGCGATTGAAAATAATGTCCCCGCGTATCAAGCGCTCAAAGACAATGCAGCCAAACTCAGTGCTTCTCAAATGACCTTCATTCAAAAAGACGCCCTCGCCTACTTAGACGCACCCGCCAGTTCACAATTTGATATTGTATTTTTAGACCCGCCTTTTGGGCTGGGTTTGATTGCGCAAAGCATTGAACTGCTCGACAAATACCAGTGGTTAGCCCCTTATGCAAAAATTTATGTTGAAACAGAAAACACCTTAAATATTGATGCGCACATTCCAAAAAATTGGCATAGCTTAAAACATAAAATTGCAGGCGAAGTCACTTATCGTTTATTTGAAAATCGTAGTGAATAATAAAAGATTGTTATTTGCATCACTTCATTAACTAAAGTATTACTTGTATCACGCGATGCTCAACTTATAAGAAGAATTGAAGGCATGAAAACAAACCTGTAAAGTTATTTTGTCAAAGAAATAACAAAGAGGTTAAAAATCATGCCATTAGAAGACTTTATCATTTATGTGTATTGCTGTGTAGTAGAAAATTATGAGGAGTTAACAAAAGAGCGGCCATTAAGAAAATGCGGATATAACCCAAAATTAAGTGATAGTGAGGTCATCACGATGGAAATCGTGGGGGAATTCATGGGTAAAGATCAAGACAAAAGTATGTGGCAGTACTTTCAAAGCCACTGGAAACCATGGTTTCCCAATTTAGGGTCACGCTCAAACTTTGCGAAACAATGTGCTAATTTATGGAAGATCAAAGAACAAATAGCAAGACGGCTCGTAGAGCAAATGGGGGGAGATAAAAGTAGCGTTCATAGCATCGATGGATTTCCAATTCCTGTTTGCAAAAGAACGCGAGCAGGCAGAAGTCGATGTTTTAAAAATGAAGCAGGCTACAGTTATTGTGCTGCCAAAGAAGAGAAATATTATGGATTCAAAGGACATTTAGTCATTAGTAGCAATGGAATTATCACGAACTTTGCTTTCGCCAATGCTTCAGTTGATGAACGTGATGTTGCTGATGAACTCACGCAAGGTATCATCGGGGTACTGCTTGGTGACAAAGGCTATATTCGTCCTTATCTGTATAAAAAACTTTTGAAACGACGCCTAGAGCTACAAACTCCCTTACGAAAAAATATGACAGATTCTCGTTGCAAAAAATTTGTTGGGCTATTGATGCGTATTCGCAGACGCATTGAAACTGTTATTGGACAACTCACAGAACGATTTCATATTCAAAAAGTTCGTGCTCGTGATAGCTGGCATTTGTGTAATCGTTTGAATCGTAAAATACTTGCTCATCTCGTTTGTTCGTTTATTAACACCCGATTGTCTCGTCCTGCCATTCAATTTGATGGCTTGGTTCAAATTTGATTTTTAAAAGTTGAGCATCGCGTAAACTTTTAATGCACAAGGATGCGAGCAAATTCTATGATAAATGCACGCAGAATCAAAAGGATATCTTTGATGAAAAAATTGCATTATTAAGAGAGAGTCCCTTAAAGCATGA
>CAJBJW010000377.1 GCA_903953455.1 uncultured Pseudomonadota bacterium
CGCTTAGCGCCAATGATAGTGTGGCACTTTGCCATGCGAAAGTAGGGAATCGCCAAGCTCTTATCTTCTCAAAAGCCCAATTTCTCTAGTTGGGCTTTTTTTTGCCTTCCTTTTTGTAAGTATTCGGAATTACATCACATTTTTCGTAAATTTTACTTGCTACTTGCTAGTGCTTTACTATAATGAGCGTATAAGCTTAATCTTTATTATTTTCTGTCAGGATATTTTAAAAATATGAATTCATCACAATGGTTTACAGAGCAAGTACCCTCAACCGGTACAGCTTTTTCTTTAAAAATTATTCAAAAACTTCATGAAGAGCAGTCTGATTTTCAACATTTAGAAATATTTGAAACTGAAACTTTTGGTAATTTGATGACCATCGATGGTTGTACAATGGTTTCTACAAAGGATAATTTTTTTTATCATGAAATGATTACGCATCCAGCGTTATTTTTACATCCTAATCCTAAACGTGTCTGGATCATTGGCGGTGGTGACTGCGGCACTTTGCGCGAGGTTTTGAAACATTCAGGTGTGGAGCATGTGGTTCAAATTGATATTGACGAGCGTGTAACTCGCTTAGCTGAAATTTATTTTCCAGAGCTGTGTGAATCAAATAATGATCCTCGTGCAGATTTAAAATTTATCGATGGAATTAAATGGGTGAAAGAAGCTGGGGCCAATTCAGTAGATATCATTATCGTTGATAGTACTGATCCTGTTGGCCCTGCTGAAGGGCTTTTTGGTGAAAATTTCTATCGTGATTGTGTTGCTTGTTTATCAGAGGATGGTTTGCTCGTTCAACAAAGTGAATCAGCATTACTCCATTTGAAACTCATTGCTGAAATGCGTGATGCCATGAAAAATTCAGGGTTTTCGCATTTACAAACGTTGTTTTTTCCACAATGTATCTACCCATCTGGATGGTGGAGTGCCACAGTAGCAAGCAAAACCGAGTTAAGTTTTCGACAAGATGATTGCAACAATAAATCATTTGATACGGTTTATTACAATACAGATATTCATCATGCAGCTATGGCGCAACCTGAATTCTTTAAAAAAGCCTTTGCCAATTAGTTTATATTGATTCCTACATATACACTTATTTGAGAATATAATTGAGTGTGATTTTCCTAATTATAGAGATATTTTTATGTTTGACGCTAAAACAATTGACGATATGGCGAATCGTTTAGCAGGTGTTGTTCCTCCAAGTTTGCAGGCTGTAAAAGCCGATTTAGAAAAAACATTTCATGCCATTTTACAAAGTGCTTTAGGTAAGTTAGATCTTGTTACTCGAGAAGAATTTGAAGTGCAAAAATTAGTTCTCGCGAAAACACGTATGAATTTAGAATTACTTGAAAAACGAGTAGCTGAAATGGAACAGTTTTTTTCAGATTCTAAACATAACTAGACTATGGCTTTAGCTGTTATTTATAGTCGCGCACGTTCTGGAATTGATGCACCTTTAGTGACAGTTGAAGTCCATGTTGCAAATGGTCTACCCGCATTAAATATCGTTGGTTTACCTGAAACGGCTGTCAAAGAAAGTAAAGATCGGGTGCGAGGTGCAATTCAAAACTGTCATTTCAACTTTCCAGCGCAACGTATTACGGTTAATCTTGCTCCTGCTGATTTACCTAAGGAAGGTGGGCGTTTTGATTTAGCCATCGCACTTGGTATTTTAGCGGCAAGTGGTCAGATTCCGTGTGACAATTTAGATCGTTATGAATGTATTGGTGAGTTATCATTAGGGGGTGAACTGCGTCCTATAATTGGTGTATTACCGGTTGCAATATGTTCGCGAGACTGCCAACGACAATTAATTTTACCTAAGGAAAACACTAAAGAAGCGGCTTTGGTCAAAGGTATTGAAATTCTACCTGCTGCTCATTTACTTGACGTCTGTCGTCATTTGAGTGGTCAAAAGCTAATTGAGACAACCTATCAGCATCCGCAGCCTATCGAAATTCAACATGATACTGATTTCTCAGATGTTCATGGTCAATATCATGTTAAAAGAGCATTTGAAATTGCTGCTGCTGGTGCACATAATTTACTTATGTTAGGTCCTCCCGGTACAGGGAAATCAATGCTTGCTTCACGTCTACCTACTATCTTACCCTCATTGACGGAGCAACAAGCACAAGAAACAGCTGCCATTGCGTCAATAAGTAATCAAGGGCTAGATGTCGACAATTGGCTACGTCCGCCATATCGGGCACCTCATCATACTGCCTCTGCAGCGGCATTAGTCGGTGGAGGCAGTAATCCTCGTCCTGGTGAAATTTCACTTTCGCATCATGGCGCTTTATTTTTGGATGAATTACCTGAATTCGATCGTAAAGTATTAGAAGTTTTACGTGAACCATTAGAAACTGGGCATATCACCATTTCTCGTGCAGCAAGACAAGTTGATTTCCCTGCGCAATTTCAACTGATTGCAGCGATGAATCCGTGTCCTTGCGGTTATTTAGGTGACGCGTCTGGGCGTTGTCATTGTAGCTCTGAGCAAGTATTACGTTATCGCTCAAAAATTTCTGGCCCCTTGCTTGATAGAATTGATATGCATCTTGAAGTTCCTCGCGTTTCACATGAGGTTCTGCGTAAAGGCTCTGAGGAAGGTGAGGAAAGTAGTGCCACCATTCGTGCGCGTGTTATTGCAGCAAGAGATGTAGCGCTTGCGCGAAGTGGCAAAGCAAATGCTGCGTTAAGTGCGAAAGAGGTAAAGCTGCATTGTGAATTATCAGAAGCTGGAGATAAGTTGCTCGCACAGGCTATGGAGCGTTTTGGGTTATCTAATCGAGCTTATCATCGTATATTAAAATTAGCGCGGACTATTGCCGATTTAGCAAATTCACAAGATATTGAAATCGCCCATTTAAGTGAAGCAATTGGGTATAGAAAGTTTGATCGTAAAAATTAAAAATTGATGATTTCTTCTCAATTAAACAAAATTCAAGCTCAAATTCATCTCGCTGAAATAACGCACAACAGAATTGCGCATTCAGTAAACTTGCTTGCAGTAAGCAAAACGAAACCTGCGAGTGATATTGCATGTGCTTATCGAGCAGGACAGCGGCATTTTGGTGAGAATTATGTTCAAGAAGCACTGCTTAAAAAAGAGTGTTTAAGCGCATTTGATATAACATGGCATTTTATTGGGCCAATTCAATCCAATAAAACAAAATTGTTGGCAACAAAGTTTGATTGGGTGCATAGCGTGGATGATGTGAAAATCGCTCAAAGACTAAGTGCTCAGCGCCCCGATTTCTTAGCGCCTCTTAA
>CAJBJW010000378.1 GCA_903953455.1 uncultured Pseudomonadota bacterium
CTCAATTCTTTATCATCTTCAAAATCTTTCGCTGAGGTATTAAATGACGTCACCAACTCATCATCGATACCGTTCAAAATCAGGAGATCATCTACCAATTTTGGAAACATATGATAAGTGATTTCTTTAATTAAATCAGATGCTTCTGCAATTGGTATAAACTCACTGGGTGGAATGAGTGTTCCATCTGATTTTATCCATCTAATTAATGCTTCTGCCCCATTAATTTTTCCTGTAATCAGTGATACTTTTGGCTGATAGAAAAAAACCAGTTCGTCATTTTTGATGGCATTTCTTATATCTAATTCTGTTTGCATACGTGTAGACTTAATTCTGTTTGATGGAAAATGAGAGAGTTTACCAGTTTGTCATATTCACTACCTATATAACTATCAAATGACCTGTAATTGCTTTTAATCACTTCGAAAAAGCATGATTCAAAAGTGTTTCGGTGAAACATTTTTGTTTCATATTATGTTTCAATGAAACATTTTAGATTAAATGTGATTGCACATTGATTTATATTAGTTAATATAAATCAATGACTTTTTTGGTTTGGCATTGTTAGTGCATTAGTCCATGTATATTCAAAAATGAGAACAGCATTTTTTCATACATCGGACATACCTTTTATTTTTTTGGAGAGAGAACAATGTTTAAACAATTATTTGACCCTGCAACATGGACCTTTACCTATCTCATCGCTGATGAAGCAACCAAAGAAGCGGCGTTTATTGATCCGGTTAATACGCACTTGGATATGTATTTGAATTTATTAAAAGAGCATGGGTTAACCCTCAAATACAGTTTTGAAACACATGTACATGCTGATCATATTACTGCAAGTGGTTTACTGCGTCAGCACACAGGCGCAAAAACGTGTGTGAGTAAATTTGGCGGCGCACAGTTAGTGGACATTGAAATTAATGATGGTGATGTATTCACTTTAGGCGAAGAAAAAATTAAAGCCATTCCAACACCAGGACATACACCAGGTTGCACATCATTCTTGTGGCGTGATCGCTTGTTTAGTGGTGACTCTTTATTTATAGCTGGGTGTGGTCGTACCGATTTCCAAGGTGGCGATGCAGGTTCTTTGTATGACGCAATTACACAACGTTTATTTACACTGCCAGGCGATACGTTGGTCTATCCTGGGCATGATTATCAACAACGCTGGGTGAGCAATATTGAGCAAGAACGCACCACCAATCCACGTTTAGCACATAAAACACGTGAGCAGTTCATTGATATTATGAATAATTTGAACCTACCTCGCCCTCGCTTAATTGATGAAGCGGTGCCTGCAAATCGTTATTGCGGTTTGGATGAAGAAGAAAGAAACCAAGCTATTAAAGAAAGAGAAAAAAGTGAAGCGACAGTTTCCTTTATGATGCAAAGTGGTGGCACAACAGGACAAGATTTAGTTTCCATGGCCAAACAAAACATTACGGAAGTTAACGTCGAAATGGCGAGGAATTTATTGAAAGAAGGTGATATTACCCTTGTGGATACACGTGAAGAAAGCGAGTTTGCCGCAGGTCATATTGAAAACGCGATTTTACTTCCACGTGGCACTATTGAGTTTAAATTAAGTACGATTCCAGAAATGGCGGATAAATCAAAACCTGTATTAATTTATTGCCGCACAGGTGGTCGCTCGGCCCTTGCTGCGCAAACCTTGCAGATACTTGGTTATACCAATGTGTTATCACTCGCTGGTGGCTTTGAAGGTTGGAACAAATAAAAAGTAAGGCATAACGAAGCGAGCGAAAACCAAGGTCAGTTTTATTGGTTTTCGTTTTGTTTCATTCATTTCAAAATATCAATAATAATAAAATCAGGATAGATCATGACATCTCATCACACATTACTTATCGTTGGCGGCGGGGCTGCAGGCGTTTCAGTTGCTAATAACATGCGTCGAATCAACAAACAAATCGATATTGCCGTTATTGAACCTAGTGAAAAGCATTATTATCAAGCAGCGTTCACCATTATTGGTGGTGGTGAATCGACACTTGCTAAACATACGCGCAAAGAAGCGGATTTATTTTCCAAAAATATTACATGGATTAAAGAATACGCGGATACATTTCAGCCTGAAATGAATACCGTCACGCTAAAAAATGGTGAGGTGATTAGTTATGACTATCTCGTTGTTTGCCCTGGTTTTCAGTTAGATTGGCACAAAATTGCTGGTGCGAAAGAAAGCTTAAATAAAAACGGTGTTTGCAGCAATTATTCACCCGACACAGTCGAATATACATGGGAATGTATTAAAAACCTCAAAGAAGGACGCGCATTATTTACCCAACCTGCGATGCCAATTAAATGTGCCGGTGCACCACAAAAAATTATGTACATGGCGGCTGATCGATTCCGCAAAAAAAGTCTTTCAGATAAAATTAGTGTTGAATTTTTCAATGTAGGTGGCGCCATGTTTGGTATTCCATTCTTTGCAAAGCCACTAGCAAAGGTTGTGGATCACTATGGCATCAAAACGCATTTCGCCCATAATTTGATCGCAGTTAATGGCGAGGCAAAAACAGCAACATTTGAATTCACAGATGCGGATGGTCATACACAGCAAACGGTTGAACACTTTGACATGATTCATATCACGCCACCTCAAAGCGCACCGGACTTTATTAAAACGAGTCCACTAGCTAATGTCGATGGCCGTGTCGATGTACATCCTAATACCTTGCAGCACAATAAATATCACAATGTTTTTGGCTTAGGCGACGCGGCATCAACCAGTAATGCAAAAACGGCAGCGGCTGTTCGCAAACAAGTGCCGATTGTTGTAGACAATATTTTGCATTTAATCAAAGCAGAAGCTTTATCGCCAAGATATGATGGCTACGGTTCTTGCCCGTTAGTGACTTCATTAAACACCGTGTTACTGGCTGAATTTAGCTATGACAGCAAGATCACTCCCTCATTTCCATTGCTCGATCCTCGCAAAAGCCGTTGGATTTGGTGGATTGGAAAAACCATTGGTTTCCCTTGGATGTATTGGGATTTAATGATCAAAGGCATTCGTTTTGATATTCCGCATAAAGCGGATTATGCGAAAAAGTTTGTAGACGAAAAGTAAAAATGACTTTTTTCCCCATTTTCAACTGGTTGAGAACCTACCGTCGCACTGATTTCAATGGCGATGTATTTGCCGGTATCATCACAGCTATATTGCTTGTTCCGCAAGGTATTGCGTTTGCATTATTGGCAGGATTACCCGCGCAATTTGGGTTGTACGCAAGTATTTTACCGCCATTGATTTACGCGGTGTTAGGAACCAGTCGCACGTTATCGGTAGGGCCAGTTTCAATTGCCGCTATTATGGTTGCGGGCGCGTTGCAATTACCGGAAATTCGCGCTTTAGGAAATCCACTGCAGAGCGTTGTCATTTTATCGGCTGAAAGTGGGGCGATTTTACTCATGATGGCAGTTTGTCGGATGGGCGGACTTGTGAATTTCATTAGTCATCCTGTCTTAACAGGCTTTACCAGTGGCGCCGCCTTACTCATTATCGGTAGTCAGCTACCACAGACACTTGGACTGCATTCGCCTACGTGTGGTGTTGAGATTGGCTGCTATCAATCGTATTTACAAGCTACGAATTTGAGTACGTTGGCAATCAGTGGTTTGGCGCTGTGTTTACTGCTATTTTTTGGCAAACCGCTGTCATGGTTATTAAGTATATCTGGTGTATCGCCTTCATTAATCACAGCGATAGCTAAGTGCGGTGCATTAGTGACAGTGGCGCTCACAACTTTTGCAGTGGGACATTGGGATTTAACGGCCAATCATGTTGCCGTTGTAGGTGAAATATCGGCTGGGTTACCGCACCTTAGCTTTGATTTTATTGATATAGAAAAATGGAAAGTATTAGCGCCATCAGCGTGTTTTATTGCGTTAATTGCTTATGTTGAAAGCGTTGCCATTGCGAAAGTCGTAGCAAATTTACGCAGTGAGAAAATAGACCCTAATCAAGAATTGATTGCATTAAGTTTTGCTAATTTTGCCACGGCAATCTCAGGTGGTATGCCTGTCGCTGGTGGTTTTAGCCGCACGATGGTGAATTTTGCAGCAGGGGCGCGGACACAAATTGCCATGGTCATTGCCGCGTTGATTCTCGCTGTTGCGGTGGTTTTTTTAACGGCTTGGTTTGCCAATATTCCCAAAGCGGCATTAGCAGTCATTATCTTAATGGCCGTTCTTCCCTTGGTAAAGTTCAAAAGTCTTTTACATACTTGGCAATATGATCTTGGTGATGGTATTGCAGAGTTAGCAACGCTAGTAAGTGTGGTTATTTTAGGGATTGAAGAAGGTATTACTCTGGGCATTTTCTTAACCTTTGCGAGTTATTTACGCAAAGCAAGTCATCCCCATATTGCCGTTGTAGGAAGACTTCCAAATACAATGCATTATCGTAATATTAAGCGTCATCAAGTTGAAACATGGGAACAATTGCTGCTCATGCGCATTGATGAAAATATGACGTTTTCGAATATAAAATTAATTGAAGAATTAATTGAAACAC
>CAJBJW010000379.1 GCA_903953455.1 uncultured Pseudomonadota bacterium
CATTGTTTATAGAGCGTTTCGAGTGTTTTTTTAGGTGTGAGCAGAAGTTGAACCGTCAGATGCTCTGCATCGGTGTCAATTTGCGCAATATGCGTGGCAAAATACACTTGATTAATATTAAATGGCGTGTACCGATCCAGTTCGTAGCTAACAACTTGGTTGATATTACTTTGCGCAGCAAGGGGTAATGTGAGTGTTTTACACAACGCATCTTGGCTTGAGAGGCGAAGGATAAAAAGGGCATTTTTAAAACGGGCGTCATCGAGTATGGTGGCAAGATGTTGCGTTGTCACATCGTCTCGCGCAATAGTGGTCAATGTTTCTTGTTTACCATCGATTTCATAATAAAGGGTGAGCGAATCATTAGTGGGTAAAATAATGATGGCAGGACTTGGCGTGTGAAAAAATTGACGTACCTTGACGGGAACTAAAAAAGCTAATTCACGTCCCCACCAACGCAAAAAGGGCTTAATTTGAATGTTGACGTTTTTATTTAGGTTCATTTATGGCGTATCGTTTTTTTGATTTAATTCTGACAAACTTAAAATAGGCGTTAGGTTTTGAGAAAAAAGCGAAGTTGTATGCGTATATTCGGCTTGATTTTTCCACGATAAGAGTTGAAAAGGCAAATTATTGGCACCGTCCATTTTTTCCATCATGACTTCTACCTGCATACTGGTATCATTCTCTAATTGTACTTCAACAACGACACTTACCACTGAAATTTCTGGCATTGTGGCTGGTTCGGTGATGCTTTGTACATCTTGTGTCATGGCTTGGCCTGCGTTTTCAATGCGGGGAATTACCGGCATAGGTGTATGCAGGAGAATACTTTTTTCTCTTGAAGTGATATACGCATCGAGTAAATTCACATCAATTTCAGGTAGAACACTAAGTACTTTGCGCGACGCTACGGCATACTCCACTTCCGTTTGCCCTGCCGCATAAACAGTAAAAAGCGGTTGCATCCAATTTAGCACGTCACTATTCATGCCCCGCACCATTTGCAACTCTTCCATTGAACGAAAGGGTTTGTTGCGCGGTGAATAATGCAACTTTGCGCTATGATATTCGTTTTTTTCAGCGCCAAATGGACGCGTATCATCGTCTGCATCACGCCAATCTAAAATGGCATTTTCTAAATTGAGCTGTGCTTGTTTATCTAGAGGGGCGTATTGCAAAACATGATGAAGCAAACTAACGGGGGCGCTATTAATATCAATTTTCCCCGTTTGGGACTGTATTTGGATTCGCATCGTTGCTTGTAGGTATTGAATTTCATAAATACTGCCATCAACTCGCCAGCGTTTATTTTCATCATCATGAAGCAACATAGCTTGCGCTATTGCAATGCCCGCTTGCGCCTGTGCAAGTGCTTGAGCGTGCGTGTAAATGCCACTGACACCTGCTGATTCACGTCGCATCGTTAAAGAAAAACTGCCCGCCATGAGCATTAAGATGCTCAACACCCAAAGGACAAGTACAAGTGCCACGCCCCGTTGTTTCATTGCGCGGTATCCATGGTATCGGGCGTATCGTCAATGGGAACGCTATCCAAATCAATATTGCTATAGGTATTATCCACTCGCAACGCTACGATGATGTCAGGCGTGTAGCGCCCATCTTCACGTTCAATAGCTATTTTTACCAAACGTGGTTGAAGTTCTTTATTTAACCATTCCGATTGCCATTGATATTCCCCTGTTTCATCGTTTAAACCAAAATAGGCAAGTTCAAACTTTTTAACACCTGAAATCAATTCAACTTCATCTTCAAATACGGTTTCGTTTTCAGCTAAGGGAAAAAACGGCTTGACTGAAACCGTGACGGTGCTTTTTTTGTGAATGTCTTTGAGTGCAACGTTAAATAATTGCAGACCGCTGCGCTCTGCACTCGCTGGAAAAGCACCAACAAATTGCACGGCATTTTTTTGACCTTGAAAAGCAAAAATACGTTCTTTTTCGGGATCAAAATCATTCCATTGGGGAAGGGCATGAGCGAGGTGATTATTGAAAAATTGTTGAACTATAGCTATGTCATTAACGTCAGCCATTTTTTCTTCACCTTGTTGCCAACTTTTTGCCCCAATATGTAAACTGCTAAACAGTAGCACCATCATCAAACTTAGCAGCGACATGGCAATTAACACTTCAATCAGCGTGAAACCAAGTTTGTTATTCATCTTTTGTTGCTA
>CAJBJW010000380.1 GCA_903953455.1 uncultured Pseudomonadota bacterium
AGCATACCAACCATTAATCCTCTAAAATATATTAAAATACAATACTTTAGGGGATTTTTTGGTGCTGTTAAAAATGAACACTGTTGCAAAACGCTCTCCGCCTTTTGCTTGAATATGCGTTGTGCTACCTTGAACAATTTCAACTGTTTTATTAACACGCGCAATACGATTTAATTTAGTTGCACTGATAATGACTTTATATGTTTTGTTCATCGCTTCATTCTTCCCTTAGATAAGCCAGCATTCAACGCAGTAAAATATTTTTTTTATGTTGAATGTTGTTTTATATGTATTATTTTTTATTAAAATTTAGTTAATGAAAATTAAAAAAGAACCAGTTTGAAAATGACGCGATTTACTGTATTATTGGGTTCAGAGCCAATCGAGCACCTTCCCTATTTACCTTTCAAAAGCACGCAGGTTTCCCTTAACCTTGCTTTTTGGGCAACGCCATTTTTTATACCGATTTCTAACCGCGTTTTAATCCGCTGATTAGTTAACTTGCATTTAGTTTATCTAACAATTTTTAATAAATCCTAAGTTTAGGTCAGAATTGTGAGGTACCTCACAGTTTATTTTTACCCCCCCTACTTTAGCTGGATACGCTTATATTACAATTACATGACCACTAAGACAGCATCGCCATTGCCATAACCGCCATTCGCACTGCCACACCATTACTCACTTGCTGCAAAATGACCGATTGATTACCATCGGCGACTTGTGACTCAATTTCAACACCTCGGTTAATGGGCCCCGGATGCATCACGATGGCATCGGGCTTGGCGAGTTTCAATCGATTTTGCGTTAAGCCAAAACACTGAAAATATTCCTTCTCACTAGGTAGCAACGCAGAGCTCATGCGCTCTTTTTGCAAACGGAGCATAATAATCACATCAATATCTTCAAGTCCTTGCGCCATATCGTGCGACACCGTAACACCTAATGTTTCAATTTTGGCAGGTAACAGCGTTTTGGGCGCAATGACGCGAATTTCTTTGACGCCTAAAATATTAAGCGCATGAATCTCCGAACGCGCCACGCGCGAATGTAAAATATCGCCCACAATCGCCACGCGTAAATGGGAAAAATCTTTTTTATGCTGGCGAATGGTGAACATATCCAGCATGGCTTGCGTGGGATGCGCGTGTTGACCATCGCCCGCGTTAATGACGCTGATATGTGACGCCGTTTGCTGGGCGATAAAATGCGCCGCGCCACTCACCGCATGACGCACAACAAACGCATCCACAAACATGGACTCTAAATTGCGAATGGTATCAAGCAAACTTTCGCCTTTTGACGTGGCTGACGTGGCAATGTTCATATTCACCACTTCTGCGCCCAAATGCTTTGCCGCCAACTCAAACGTCGTGCGCGTTCGGGTGCTATTTTCAAAAAACAAATTCACCACCGTTTTATCACGTAGCAGCGGCATGGATTTGATTTTCACTTGCGATGCACTGTGGTCAAAAAACGTTTCTGCTTTATCGAGAATGTTTGTTAATAAAGTCGAACTTAAGCCTTCAGGCGTTAGAAAATGTTTTAATTTGCCCTCGGCAGTTAATTGAAGATTGCTTGTCATCATGCTCACATTTTTTCGTGTAATTTTAAAAATCGTAAATAACGCGACGTGGAAATATCACCGCGCTCAACAGCCACTCGTATTTCACAGCCTTTATCTAAATTATGGCTGCAATCGTTAAATTGGCATTGTCCTAAATAAGGGGAAAACTCTCGATACCCTTGCGCGAGTTGCGCTGGCGAAATATCGGCTAAACCAAAAATGGCTACGCCCGGCGTATCAATTAAATCACCGCCTTCGGGCAAATGGTAAAGCGTCGCCGCCGTTGTTGTGTGGCGACCGTGCTTGGTGGTAGCGGAAACGGTATTGGTTTTGAGTTGTTTGTCGGGAATAATGGCGTTGGTGAGTGACGATTTCCCCACGCCCGATTGACCGGTAAAAATATTGACTTGACCGCGCATGGCTTGTTTAAGCTCACCTAACGTGTCTGGACTATTTGCACTGACGCGGTAGAGTGCATAGCCGCAATTCACATAAGTAGCGAGTTCGGCTTCAATATCGGGTGCAATAGGTAAATCGGTTTTATTTAAAATCAGTGCCGCATTGAAATTTCGATTTTCACAAATGGCGAGGTATTGATCGAGCAAGAGAAAATCGCAATAC
>CAJBJW010000381.1 GCA_903953455.1 uncultured Pseudomonadota bacterium
GCTGATTCCGAGTATTATACAGCCTATTTTACGTCCGTCAATAGTTTTTATAATTTATTTTCTGTTAATTTCAATGCATCTAAAACCACCCTCACTGAAGCATCTGTTTTAAAAGCATTTTCACTTAAATGACGCCGCCATAATCGTGCGCCATAACCGCCATGAAACAATCCCAATATGTGCCGAGTCACACTATTTAGTCGAACACCTAATTTCATCTGCTCCTCTATATATGGAAGTAATAGTGCAATAATCTCCTCTCTTTCGTGCACTTCCTTATTTGCACTAAATAGTTGATTGTCCACATGCGCAAGCATATAGGGATTTTGATACACCTCGCGCCCAAGCATGACACCATCAACGTGATTCAGAAGCTCATCTGCCTGTTCTAAACTTGTGATACCGCCGTTAATAACAAGTTCAAGCGCTGGAAAATCTTTCTTTAAATCGAATACCACATCATAACGCAGTGGCGGAACCTCCCTATTCTCTTTAGGTGACAATCCTTTTAACCACGCTTTACGAGCGTGAATAATAAACGTTTCACATCCTGCCTGTGAAACCGTCTCAATAAAGTGAGTGAGTTCTTCATACGAATCGCGTTCATCAATACCAATTCTTGATTTTACCGTCACAGGAATATTTACAACAGCCTGCATCGCAGCAACACAATCCGCCACCAATTGAGGTTCTGCCATCAAACAAGCACCAAATTTTCCATTTTGAACCCGATCGCTTGGACAACCCACATTTAAATTCACTTCATCGTAACCATACGACTCCGCCATTTGAGCGCAAATTGCCAAATCATGCGGATTACTTCCACCAAGCTGCAATGCAATCGGATGCTCTTCTACATTAAACGCCAAAAAACGTTGAGCATTCCCGTGAATCAATGCGCCCGTCGTGACCATTTCCGTGTAGAGCAACGCATTTTTAGATAATAGTCGATGAAAATAACGGCAATGCTTATCAGTCCAATCTAGCATTGGTGCAACGCAGAAGCGGTGCGAGATTTTATGGGGGTTTGTCATGATTTTTTGAAAAATTATTTACTGTTTTTAGATATCGGTACAGATTATCTGCTCCGTATAATGATTTATCATTATATAGGGTAATCCATGTCAAAAAATCAAAAAACAGTAAATTAAAACATCAATCAATACTTCGGGGATAGGTCACTGACACTAATTTTGCACTATGTGGCTGCAGATCTTTCCATTCATTATCAAGCGACAAACGGAACAATGTACACGTTGGAAATAATTTTTCAGCTACTGGCAATTCATCGCTTTCCAATAAATACACCAAAAAATCTTCAAATTCTGGATTATGTCCAATGAGTAAAATTTTCTGAACCGTTTCTTCATAGCTTGCCAACACTAATTTTAAAATATCTATGCTGCTTTCATACAAATTTTCATTCAAGACAATCATACGTTCATCTTCAATGTCATCGTCATTAAAAATGAAATTGGCTGTGTCAAACGCTCTTTTAGCTGGGGAACACACAATCACATCTGGCGACAATTCCTGTTCCCTTAACCAAACACCCATATTTTTGGCATCACGTTTACCACGTTTTTTCAGAGGACGATTGATATCTTCAGTTTTTGCATTGCGATCAGATTTTGCATGACGCAACAACCATAACTCTTTGGACATATTTATTTCTCGAATCAATACAAAAATTATTCACCATGACCATGGTCATGATCATGCGAACCTTTGAGCTTATGCATAACAGATTTAATAAAAGGATCACTTTCCATGTCACCAATATCAGCAAATACCGTGTGATCATAGGCCGACGCAGCCGGATTTGAAAGCATTGATTTTACTGCAGGCTCAAGTGATACAATTTTAGTGGTAATCGTTTGACCATTTTCTTCACGTTTAATCATAGCTGGAACTTGCATTTGTGTTAGCCATGTCACTTCAAAAACGGTATTAGGCAAATTGGACTTATAATGAATGGCCGTTTGATTGAAGAGTGTTTCATCACTATCTGAAACTAA
>CAJBJW010000382.1 GCA_903953455.1 uncultured Pseudomonadota bacterium
GCAGGTCAAATTGATTTAGTGATTGGTACGCACGCACTGTTTCAAGAGCAGGTTCAGTTTAAAAAATTAGGGTTGACCATTGTCGATGAGCAGCATCGTTTTGGTGTGCATCAGCGTTTAGCGCTTCGAGATAAAGGCCGTCATCAGACGCGAAAAGGCGATGAGCTTTATCCGCATCAATTAGTGATGACAGCAACGCCTATTCCACGCACGCTTGCGATGATGAACTATGCCGATTTAGACGTATCTATTATTGATGAGCTACCCCCAAATCGCACGCCTGTGATTACGCGTGTTATATCCGCGCAACGTCGTGAAGAAGTGATTGTGAAAATTGACGAATGGGTACGCAGAACGTATCAAGCGTATTGGGTTTGCACGTTAATTGAAGATTCTGAAGTAATGCAAGGCGAGGCGGCAATCGCAACGAGTGAATTACTCACACAGGCATTGCCTAACGTGCGCGTGGGTTTGGTTCATGGACGCATGAAAGCGGCTGAAAAAGAAAGTGTGATGAGCGCATTTAAAGCACATGAGCTTGATTTGCTTGTTGCGACGACAGTTATTGAAGTGGGTGTTGATGTGCCGAATGCGGCTTTGATGGTGATTGAAAATCCTGAGCGTTTGGGACTTTCACAACTTCATCAATTGCGTGGGCGTGTTGGGCGCGGCAAAATAGAAAGTTATTGTTTATTACTTTATTCGTCATTACCTGACATGGCGCAAGAGCGATTAACTATTATGCGCGAATCCAATGATGGCTTTGTCATTGCTGAAAAAGATTTAGAAATACGTGGCGCGGGTGAAGTGCTGGGTACACGCCAAAAAGGGCAGTTGCGTTTTAAAACAGTCGTTTTTCCGCGTGATGAATACCTCATAGAGAGTGTCCAAGAGATAGGCGATAAATTAGTTGATCGTATTCCACAAAATATACCGTTACTCATCAATCGTTGGTTAATGAATGCAGAAAGTTATGTTGATGTGTAAATTTACATCCCATTTTAATAAAGGGTAAAAATGAAAGAACAGTTTGATGTGGTCATCGTCGGTGGCGGAATGGTGGGCGCGGCCGTTGCATGTTGTCTTGGCGGAAGTGATTTAAAAGTCGCCGTGATTGAACACGAATACCCACAAGTATTTGATGCCTCGCAACCTCATGATTTGCGTGTATCTGCGCTGAGTATTGCGTCTAAAACCATTTTAGAAACCGTTGGCGCGTGGCAAGGGATTGAAAATAAACGTTTGTGTCCATTTAAGCGGATGCGCGTTTGGGAAGGTGCTGGGGATACTGAATTTTGCAGTGATGATATTGGGCATAGTGAACTGGGGTATATTGTTGAAAATCGTTTGACGCAGCTTGCTTTACTTGAGCGCTTAGAAAATTTTAGTCATATTGAACTCATTTGCCCTGTGCAAATTACGCAGTTAAATTACAGTCATGATAATGATAGCGAAGTGGTGTTAAGTAACGGTCGAACATTGAGTACAAAATTACTCGTTGCTGCCGATGGCGCACAATCTAAAATTCGTCAAGGTGTGAATTTAGGCGTGACCAGTTGGGATTACGATCAACACGCGATGGTAATTTATATTGAAACCGCTTATCCTCAGCAAGATATTACTTGGCAGCGTTTTGTGGCGAGTGGCCCGCAAGCCTTTTTGCCGTTAACGGGCAATTTTGGCTCGATTGTTTGGTATAACTCGCCCGATGAAGTCAAACGTTTGAAAAGTTTAGCGCCAGAGATGTTAAAAGAGGAACTCGTGGCGACTTTTCCAGACTGTTTAGGTGAGGTGACACGTGTTATTTCATCAACGAGTTTTCCACTTAAACGCCAGCACGCACAGCATTATGTAAAACACGGTGTCGCGCTAGTCGGTGACGCTGCGCATACGATAAATCCCCTTGCAGGGCAGGGCGTTAATATTGGTTTGCTTGATGCGGCGGCGTTAGCTGAAGTCATTATGAGTGCAACTCAGCAAGGACGAAATATCAGTGACGTTAGTGTACTAAAGCAATATGAAAAAATGCGTCACACTGAAAATCTGAAAATGATGACCGTGATGGATGTGTTTTATCAAACGTTTAGTAATGACTTTTTTCCATTGAAATTCTTGCGAAATTTAGGGCTTGGACTCGCTGAGCGTGTCACACCGCTGAAAAATAAAGTCATGCGTGGCGCGATGGGTCTTGAAGGAGCGTTGCCTAAATTGGCACGTGGGGAGCGTTTATTTTGACCATGGATTATATTGCTTCAACACAGGCTTGGTTGAAAACGGTGGTTATTGGTTTAAATGTTTGTCCGTTTGCGCGTCGTGAAGTGGAGCGGGGCAGTGTTAAATTTGAACTGGAAACATCCACCGATGTGGCTACGTGTTTAGAAAATCTCATTTTGCAATGTGAATGTTTGGATCAAGACGATAATATTGAAACCACGTTGCTCGTTTATGCGAATGCGTTCGAAGAATTTGATGATTATTTAGATTTTGTGGCTATCGCACAGGATTTGCTTGAAGCGGAGCATTATGAAGGGGTATACCAGTTAGCGACGTTTCACCCGCATTATTGTTTTGGCGGCGCAACCGAAGATGACGCGGCAAATTTTACCAATCGCTCACCGTTTCCTATGCTTCACTTGTTGCGTGAAAGTAGTTTAACGGAGGCGCTTGCGCATTATCCAAACCCCGATACGATACCTGTTAATAATA
>CAJBJW010000383.1 GCA_903953455.1 uncultured Pseudomonadota bacterium
AATTTGTGGAATCTCCAGCTGGTCGATATGGACAAACCTTTTCTTGCCATTTCGATCAAATAAGGGGGAAAAGAACAATAACGGGACAGGTCCTTTTGCTATGGCAGCCCGGACAAGAACCCCAGAGAGGTCTGATTTGGAGGAAGGTTAATTTTGCTGGAGATTGAAGGCTGGGTTTCTTTGGCTATTTACCATATAGGCTGACCTGAAAAATATTGATGCAAAAAATCGCTGAAAATGATTTTTGAACACCTACATTAAACCAAGTTTCAGGATTGGTTAGATCCAAATGAACGGGGTCTGCAATATTGTCATTTTCATGATGAATAGACAATTTTTTGATGTTATCAAAAACTTCTTCGTCTTTATCAGAAGGATGAAAATGCAAATGCTCAAAATGGGGGGCGAAATAATTTATGTGCATTCCGCTACCACTTGCAATTTCTAAAACATTGCTAGGGTCTTTAGGTAGTTTCTCTTTTAAAACGCCTAACAGTGGTTCTCGATTCCGATTTCCAGCCCATGCCACATAATCACTAAGAGGGTGTGGATCTAAAGGTGGCTTATTTTCGTTCATAGTTAAACTCCTCGTTATTTTTATACATTTCAACAGATAGTTGATGTTTAGAGCACTCCTATATCCGCAAATATAATGCCAGCAATGAAATACGCCTTTAGGTATAAATTACAATAAGTTGAGTTTTTATATTGCTGAATTAGTGAAATAATGTTTCAATTAGTGAAATTTAATTTCAAAATATACTAATCATGAACGAACCTTCCCTTTCTGATGTAACGCCTACCTTTTTTTTGCAAACATTTATTCTTGAATTAATGCACGCAAGTGAGCAACAAGGACAAAAACACTGTGAGCAATTAATTGAACATATTGCAAAAACAGCGGGATGTTTTTTTGAAGAATCGTATCGTGAAGAAAAAAATAATAGTGCATTACTCAGTACGCAAAGCTATATCGAACTCATTTTGGCGCTTAAAAATAATATCGGAGGAAATTTTTCGCTTGTTTCAAGCCAACAAGATTGCATTACACTTTCGAACACCTGTTGCCCTTTTGGCGAAAGAGTCACTAATTTCCCTGAGCTATGCAGAATGACATCGAGTGTTTTTGGTGGGATTGCAGCCAGAAATTTCGGTTATGCAAAGGTGGAAATCAAACAAAGTATTGCGAGAAATAATCGCACTTGTGAAGTATGCGTTTACACCAGTCCAACGGCAGCTCCTGGTATCTCGGGTATTGAATACACAGATACAACCCCCATCAAATCAATTCAAAATATCGATGAACTACATTCGCGTATTGAAGAAAGTATGCACCAAATATGGCGCAAGCAAAGCAAACCGCCTACCAAAAAACATCAGCCTCCAATCATTATTGCCAAATCACCAAGCATGCAGAAAATATTGCAGTCAATAGAGGTTATTGCACCAACTCTTGCTACGGTGCTTATTCAAGGACAAACAGGCGTTGGAAAAGAATTAATTGCTCGTGCTATTCATGCAATGAGTGAACGCTGCAATCAACCATTTATTTCTATAAACTGTGGTGCTATTCCAGAAACGCTAATTGAAAGTGTTCTATTTGGACATGAAAAGGGCGCATTTACAGGTGCAATTGATGTACATCAGGGATATTTTGAACGTGCAGAAGGCGGAACTTTATTTTTAGATGAAATAGATTCATTATCGCTTGCTGCACAAACCCGTTTACTTCGTGTACTCCAAGAGGGCGAATTAGAAAGAGTTGGAGGTAAAAAAATGCTATCCGTTGATTTGCGAATTATCTCCGCCACCAATCAAAATCTGGAAGCATTAGTGAAACAAAATTTATTTCGTAACGATTTATATTATCGAATTAACGTTGTTGAGCTAAACATTCCTCCATTAGCGGAGCGTCCCGAAGATTTACCGTACCTCGTTCAGTTGATTTTGCAACGTCTAAATAAAAAGCATAATCGAAACGTTGAATCAGTTAGTCGCAAAGTGATGCAGAAAATCCATGCTTATCCTTGGCTGGGTAATGTTCGGGAATTGGAAAATATGCTGGAACGTAGCATTTTATTTACGATCGGCAAAGAAATAACCGAGTTAAATTTACCTATTTCGATTGAAACGAAAAATAAAAAAGAATGGAAAGAGATTAAGGAAATTGCTGTTTCAAAAGCAGAGCATGCTTTTCTTGATGAATCTCTTAAACGGCATAAAGGCGATATAAAAAAAGTTGCAGACGAGATGGAGGTAACAACTAGAGCGGTTTATGGAAAACTAAGAAAATATAATATTCGTTTAACTGCTTATAAAGCCTAAAAGTTCCTCCCGCCTAAATATCTCTAAATAAATTAAGTGTGCGTATTAACGCACTTTCATTTTTTATAGTCAGAAAAATTGAAAATATGATAAATATTAATTTATAACATCGAACCGATAATCAAAAAAACGGATAACAAATTTTTTAATGACTGATGTTGACGTTTGGTGCATCGCAAGATAAGCCATATTAGCCATACTTTTCATCTAAAAAATCGGTACTCATTTTGTGCATATCAGCTAATCCTTTATCTTCAAGGTTTTGTAGTTTATTTAATACCTGAATAGATTGAATAGATAGTTTTTGTAAATGGGGGATTAGTTCGTCTATATCGGCACCATTTTCCACAAGTGATACTAAATGTTGCCCTATTTGATGTAATTTATCATGAGGTTGTTCTAATTCTTGAAATTCTTGATGATGATTAAATATCTGTCCTAATCCATAATACCAGAGCCCAAGACGACATTCCTTACACGATAAAGGCACGATGTTTGAAGATTTACGATTTGGGTCGGTTTTTTCCAGTGATGCCAATTTAATTAACTTGTTAACCAAATTTTTTCTCCATTGAACATGATCAACAATGGCCATATGGATGAGGCCTACAGGTACACCCATTGACCAATTCAAATCAGAGGTTAGGAAATGAATAAATTCAACAAATGGTAGTGGCTTGCTAATCCAATAGCCCTGCACATGATTGCAACCAATATTTAGTAGGTGATGATACTGCTCTTTACTTTCAACGCCTTCTGCGATGATTGTAATCCCTAACTCATGAGCTAGACGAATGGAGGTTGAAACAATGGTTGAATTTTTATCGGATGAAAGCATTCTACCAATAATACCTTGATCGAGTTTTATCGTGGTAAAAGGCAAT
>CAJBJW010000384.1 GCA_903953455.1 uncultured Pseudomonadota bacterium
AATCGGCTTATCTGCCGCTAAATTGGAAATTGCGAGTGTATTTTTCGCATTCAAATTTGTCACAACATAATTAAACTTTGTGGCAATCTGCTTAGTAAATATATCAGCCACATCCCCTTCTTCAGGCACAATAAACGTCTGCAGAGTAAATTGCTGATGTGTGAATTCACCGGTTGTATTGTTATCTGAAATGGCAAGCTGTGCGCCTATTGATCCTTTTTCATTTATAAAAAGATCTAAATTTGACAGCATCTGCGTTGGCTGTGTTTGTAATTGCGTTAAATACGCAATAGAAACAGCTTGATTTGTAGGCGTTGATACGGTTGCTTTTTTTGCCGCTAACGCATATGAACCCAATAAAGTTGATGTCAAACCAACAAGTAAAAGAAAATAAAATCGTGTTTTCATAATAAATTAAAAAGGGTTAAGAATAAAAAAAGGCAATCATGAAAGATTGCCTTTATTTTGTTTTCACTATCAATGATGAATTATTTTAATTTCAACGCAATGAAAACGGGATTTCCTTGACGCTGCACAAGCAACGAAATCGAAACGCCTGTGGGCATTTTTTTCACAATTCGCTCAAAATCAGACGAATCATGAACGACGTTATTTTGAACGCGTAAAATAACATCTCCACGCTGCATCCCTGCTTCACGAGCAGCCCCTTTGCCGACTTCTTGAATTAATACACCGTAACGCGGTATTTGTAATATCTGACGCTGTTCAGTTGTTAAATCAGAAACCGAAATACCTAATTGATTGACTGGTGATTTAGCAGAAGGACTTTTTGCTAATGCCAATTTATCATCTTCTTCAGGTAATGCGCCCACTGTGAAATGCAGTGTGCGGACTTCTCCTTGACGAATCAATTTTATGGTAGCGGATTCATTAATAGGTGTGATGCCAACCATTGGTGGTAAATCAGCTGAATGATCGATAATTTGACCATTAAATTCCGTAATGACATCACCAATTTGAACACCCGCTTGCTCCGCAGGTCCAGCAGGAATAACCTTTGCTACTAGCGCACCTTGCGGTTTTTTCATATTAAATGATTCAGCGAGTTCACGCGTCACATCTTGAATTTGAACCCCAAGCCAGCCGTGCGAAGCTTTACCTTTGAGTTTAATTTGCTCAACAATGTTCATCACAACATCCATGGGTATCGCAAACGACAATCCCATAAACCCACCAGTACGGCTATAAATTTGAGAGTTAATCCCAACCACTTTGCCGTCCATATTAAACAAAGGACCACCTGAATTTCCAGGATTAATCGCAACATCAGTTTGAATAAATGGAACATAATTACCACCTGGTAAACTACGCCCTTTCGCACTCACAATTCCCGCAGTCACCGATTGTTCAAAACCAAATGGTGAACCAATGGCAAGCACCCACTCACCTACTTGCAATTTATCAGGTGCACCAATAGTCACGACAGGTAGATCATGGGCTTCAATTTTCAACACTGCGACGTCAGTACGCGCGTCCGACCCAATCAATTTCGCATTTAATTCACGGCGATCAGAGAGTTTAACCACAATTTCATCTGCATCTTTGACGACATGGTAATTAGTGAGTACATAACCATCTGATGAAATAATAAAACCTGATCCCAATGAACGTGCCTCTTTAGGCGTGTAGCCACCACCTCCACCTTGACCTTGCTGTTGTTGCTGCTCATTGAATCGGCGAAATAACTCTTCTAATTCGGGAGGCATTGAACCTTCTGGAAAAGCAGGCATTTCAGCCCCATTTTCCGCCCCAGCAGGCGGCGCTTTTTGCGTGGTACTAATATTGACCACCGCGCCACCATTTGTTTTTACCATTTCGGTAAAATCAGGCAACTGTGCAAATGCTTGCAAATTAAAAAAACTTAACAAAAATAGACTAAAAAACCAAATAATGGCTCGACTACGCATATACTCTCCATTTTTCTAAAGCGTTCAAAAAGGTTATTATCGTTCCACAATACGCAAATCTCAAGACAAGACGGAGGAGAATAAATTGAAAAATGCAAAATGTTTGGTACAGCAACACGTTATTTCCGCATTTACGCAATTACCTCATAATTCAAACCACATATATATTGGCTACAGCGGAGGGGTGGATTCACACGTTTTACTTCACGCGTGTGCAATGTTGCCTGATATAAAGCCAAAAATTATCGCCGTATATATTCATCATGGATTGCAAACGCAAGCCGATTCGTGGGCGGAGCATTGTCAAAAAATAACCGAGGATTTAAGGTTAAAATTTGTCATGTACGCGGTGAATGCGGCACCCAGTTTAGGAGAAAGTCCCGAAGAGGCGGCCAGAAATGCACGATACGCTGCATTTAAGCAATTAATAAATGAAAATGACGTGATTCTTCTCGCGCAACATCAAGAAGATCAACTTGAAACCGTGTTATTGCAACTCTTTCGTGGAAGTGGTTTACGAGGGCTTGCTGGGATGGCTGAGAAAATTGAATTTAGTGCGGGCTTGATGCTGCGCCCACTACTCCAAGTCAGCAAACAAGCCATCAACGCTTATGCTCTAAAACATAATCTCGCCTGGATTGAAGATCCAAGTAATCAAGATATCGTTTATGATCGCAATTTTTTGCGAAAAGACATTATTCCCGCTTTAAAAACACGCTGGCCTTCACTTGATAAAACCGTTTCTCGATCGGCTGCGCATTGCGCTCAATCTGAAGAATTTATTTCCTCAATGGCTAAAGCAAATTTTCAATGTGTTTTAAATAAAACCGATAATTCAATTGATATTAAATTACTTCAACAATACCCACTTAAAGAGCAACACTGGATATTGCGTGAATGGTTTGAGTTACTTGGCATGAAAATGCCCTCACAAAATATTCTTGAGCGCATTATTTGCGAAATGATTGGCGCTAAAGAAACTAGTTCCCCACAAATCAAACTCAGGTACTTTACTTTACGCCGTTATCGAGGAAAACTAATGGCTATACATGAAGCGTTTCACTTATTTAAACCATGCGAATGGCCACATAATAATCAGATTCTAATTCTTTCAAATAACACGACGTTAAGTCTAACACCCCAAACGAAAGGTATCTCAAAAACGCACTGGGATAATGCACAAATTACGATAAAAACACGTCAAGGTGGTGAGAAAATACGCTTACCCAATCGCCAAGGTCATCACGACTTGAAAAAGCTATTCCAAGACGCCACTATTCCCCCATGGCAGCGTGAAGTTATGCCATTGATTTACTTAAATGATAAACTAGCTGCAGTTGGCAATTTGTGGATTGCCGCTGAGTTTTATACAGAAATAGATTTAGCCTACGGCATTTCGTTGGATTAAAGACAAAAATGGCGTAAGATTTACTTTGTGAACCTTGCGAATTTTTCGCA
>CAJBJW010000385.1 GCA_903953455.1 uncultured Pseudomonadota bacterium
GCTGCATCTCATTTACGTCAAAAAACGTTTAGCATGAAAGTGCGCGGCTTATTTTTATTTTTAGTATTAGGACTGCATTTTGGCGTTGGTTCGTGGATTATCAATGCCACGCAGACACCTAAAAAAATTGCGCCTAAAGTCATTGAGGTGGTTATGCTTCCTCCGATCGAAAAACCAAAAGTTCTACCAGAAAAACCACCAGCACCAACAGTCGTCAAAAAAGAGCCAGTGAAATCTGTTGTTAAACCAGCAACTGTCAAGCCGCCTGAACCGGTTAAAAAAGTCACGCCTCCTAAACCCGTCGCGCAGCCCAAAATTTTAACAAGTGCGTCTGAAAATGCAGAAACCAGCATTCCAAAAGTTGACACGACATCGGTTCCCACACAAACGATGCCAACGCCTAATGTAACAAAATCAGTTTCAAAACCAGCTGAATTTGACACACAAAGTACGGGTAATAGTTCAACTGGCGGTGAATGTGATAATTGTCAAAATATTGAACGCCGCCTAAAGCGTAAAAATGAACGCTGGCGACTTGAAGGTGCAGTCACCTTCACGTTATCGATTAACGAAAAGGGACAAGTAAACGACGTGAATGTTAAGAATACAGAACCTGATAATGTATTTGATGCTGATTTATTAGCAGAAATAAAAGAAATTGTCATGGAAATGGAATTTACCCCTAAAATCGTTAACGATAAAGCTATCGGCTTTAAAGGGACAAAAACCTTTAAATTCCAAATTCAAAAATAAATTAAGACACGCAAGAGGAAATATAAATAATGTCTGATCAAATTACCCACTTTGTTATTGATGCAACGCTTTACACATTACTCATTTTTTCAGTACTTAGCTGGACATTGATTTTTTTTAAAATTTGGCAGTTTATGTCAAATAATCGTCAAAACAGTGCTTTTAGCGACGTATTTTGGCAAGTAAAAGACCTTGAGCAAGCAAAAAAACTGCCTGAAACGATTTTCAAAGGCACACAAGCGCAACTCGCCTTCGAAGGTTTGCATTGGCTCGATGAATATGGTCGTCTGCATGATAAAAACTTCAAATACAGCGGCAATCCCCAAGAATTACTTCAACACACGCTTGAAAAACAACTCCAGCACGAACAACACACGCTCGAAGGTGGCTTAACACTTCTGGCAAGTATCGGCAGTACAGCACCATTTGTGGGTTTATTTGGTACGGTTTTAGGGATTATGCACGCCATGCACGATATTACAGAAAGTGGATCAACGAGTTTAGATGTCGTAGCCGGACCTATTGGTGATGCACTGGTTGCGACAGCAATTGGTATTGCGGTAGCTGTTCCTGCAGTATTAGCATATAACTTTTTCCTGCGTCGCGTTAAATTGCAGCGCCAACAATTGGAACAATTTGTCGCGCATTTTTTACTGGTTGCTCTGCCTTCATCGCAACAAAATAAATAAAGGAGCTGAAAAATGGCTTTTAAACCACAATCAGACGACGAAAGCGCCATGAGCGAAATTAACGTCACGCCTCTTGTAGACGTGATGCTGGTGTTGGTCATTATTTTACTTGTTACTGCGCCACTGCTTACCCAATCTGTTCAAGTCAAACTGCCTAAAACCACTCAAACCGTTGCTGATACGCAAAAGCAACCATTGCAGCTCGGCATTGATGCGCAAGGCATGGTCACGTTAAATAAAGTCGCTCAAACCGATTTAGCGATGCTAGAAACCAATTTAAAAGCTGAACTCACCAAAGATACTGAAATTGGTGTACATTTATACGCAGATCAAGCGGTAGTGTATGCAAAAGTAGCAGAGGTGATGGCAATTGTTCAACACGCTGGCATTTCTAAAATTGCCTTTGTGACGGTTGAGCAGTAATGAATCGTACGTTTGTTTCTCCCGTTCTAAGTGCCGCTTTTATTCTCACCTTAAACGGGTGTGAGCCGGCTAAAACCGTGCAAAAATTTGAAGGCTACACACAAGGCACGACGTATCACATGAGTTTTTGGTCAAGCAAAAATACGGTTGATGCTGTTGCACTTCAAAAGCAAGTCGATGAAGAACTGCAACGCCTTGATGTACAGCTCTCCAATTACCGTGAGGATTCAGTAATTGAGAAATTTAACGCGCTAAACAGCACTGAGCCACAAATGCTTGGCGATGAAGTTATCGCGTTAATACAAGCGGCAATAGTGGCTAGCGAAGCAACGCAAGGTTGCTATGATTTAACCATTAAACCCTTGTTTGATTTATGGGGATTTAAAGGTGAATCACTCACGCAACCCAGTTCTAGCCACTTAAAAACCGCTTTAAGCCAAGTCGGATTTAATCAAATAGACATTATTGACTCGACGCATTTGCGCAAAAAAAATCCAACACTCAAAATCGATTTATCGTCAGTGGGGCAAGGTTATAGCGTGTCGCAAATTGCTAGTATTTTTAAAGCGCAAGGTATTGATAATTATTTAGTTGAAATTGGTGGTGAGCTTCAAACCGTTGGCAAAAAACCAGATAATTCACCCTGGCGCGTGGCGCTGGAAAAGCCGCTATCAACGCAGCGCAGTATGCACAAAATTATTACCATGAATCGCACTGAACCGATTTCCGTCACCACATCTGGCACGTATCATCATTTTTTTGACAAAGACGGGAAACGCTACAGCCACATTTTAGATGCCAAAACAGGCACGCCTATTACGCATAACACGGTATCCGTTTCCGTATTTGATGAAAATGCAACCCAAGCGGAAGTCTGGGATACGGCGCTTTTATGTTTAGGGCGTGAAGCGGGTATGGATCTGGCCAATAAAATCGGTATTGCCGCTTTATTTATTGAGCAAGAGGGTGATAATTTCACAGAATTTAGCTCAACAGCGTTAACTGAGTTGAAAACCGTTGTGATTGAATAATCATACATTTTGTTTGGCAAGGGCGCCTGCTTGCTCGGTGACTAATTTGGGAACAAGGTAGCCGGGAAGCTGATTTTGCATGGCCTCAAATAATGCTAAAGCGTCTGTTTTACTGACTTGAAAATGCCCTGTTCCGTTCGCCTTATCTAAAAAGTGCAAATAATACGGTAGCACATCTATTTCAAATAATTTCTCACTCAACTCACAAAGCGCGGTGGCATTATCATTCACATCGCGCAGTAAAACCGATTGATTGAGAAGGACGACACCAGCTGAACGCAAACGAGCGCAAGCGTTGGCAACGTCATCATCAATTTCATTGGCATGATTGCAATGCACGACGACAATAATTTTTTTTGAGCAATGTTGAAATAGTGTTAATAAATCATCCGTTATTCGCGCAGGCAACACAATCGGCAAACGCGTGTGAATGCGAATGCGTTTGAGTTTTTCAATAGTTGCCAGTGCGTCAATGAGTGACGTTAAACGTGCATCATTTAAAATCATCGGGTCGCCACCGCTTAAAATCACTTCTTCAATGCTACTATCGTTTCTAATTGCCTCGATAACGTCATTTTCTTGTTGTTTGGTGAGTTGTAAATCCGCATACGGAAAATTGCGTCGAAAACAATATCGGCAATGGATAGCGCACGCGCCTGTATTGATAAGCAATACGCGCCCATGATATTTATGAAGTAACCCCGTTTGTTTGAGTGAAGGTAAATCGCCAACGGGATCGTCACTGAAATCGGGATAAATTTGCAGTTCATCGGAAATAGGCAATATTTGCCGCAAAAGTGGATCAGCTGGATTCCCTTTTTCCATTCGTGAGGCAAATGCAAGTGGGACACGCAGTGGAAATTGTGTTCGGGCTTGTTGTGAAAGACGTAATTCACTTGGCGATAGTTGCAGATAATGACAGAGTTCATCAAAATTTGAGAATGCGCTTGCGAGTTGAGTTTGCCAGTTTTGTGTCATGGATAAGTGAAGTTTGAAGCGATTACTGCGCTGTTTTTGAGAAATTAGCCTATCATACCAAGTTTTTAACGCTTAAAATGCCCTGTTTGAATACAAGAAAGAGTCTGTACTTTGCATCCTCTCCGTGACATCTTGCCAAAAAAGCGATAAATTCATCACCTTATCTCAAATTATCTCAATAAATCATGTGAGTTTTTTATGACAACAAACAATTCGTTACTCCACAGCCATTGGTCATCAAGGTTTGCCTTTATTTTAGCCGCAACGGGTTCTGCGGTCGGGCTTGGGAATATTTGGAAATTCCCCTATATTACCGGAGAAAATGGTGGTGGGGCGTTTGTTTTGGTTTATTTAGTCTGCGTTTTACTTATTGGCATTCCCATTATGATCGCAGAAACGATGCTAGGACGACGTAGCCAACGCAATCCCGTTGAAACGATGCAAATGCTCACAAAAGAAGCTAATGCGGATGAAAATTGGCAATACTTAGGCTGGATGGGCATGATTGCTGGTGTGTTGATTTTATCCTATTACAGCGTGATTGCAGGATGGGCGTCGGCTTATGTCGTGAAAGCATTTACAGGCAGTTTTTTCAACGCTGATGCGAACGCTATTCAAAGCCTATTTGATAATTTCACCGCAAGTCCACTTCAGCTCATGTTTTGGCATAGTGTCTTCATGGGCGCGACCATGTGGATTGTTTCTCGTGGTGTCAGTCATGGACTTGAAAAATCGGTGCGTTTTTTAATGCCAAGTTTATTTGTACTATTGATTTTACTTGTTGGTTACGCAATGACAACCAATAGTTATCAACGTGGTTTGCATTTTATGTTCAATGTGGATTTTAGTACATTAACGCGAAATTCTGTACTGACGGCTATGGGTCACGCCTTTTTCACGCTCAGTTTGGGAATGGGCTCAATTATGGTGTATGGCGCATATTTACCAAAAGATATCTCTATTTCAAAAACCACTTATTTAGTCGCGGCGGCAGATACGATTGTTGCGCTACTCGCTGGTATTGCGATTTTTCCGTTGGTATTTGAACATAATCTGCACCCAGCTTCGGGTCCGGGGTTGATATTCCAAACGCTACCTATTGCGTTTGGTAATATGACGGGCGGTTGGCTGATGGGTATTTTGTTTTTTGTTCTACTTGTTTTTGCAGCGCTGTCTTCTTCAATTTCGCTCATTGAACCTTTAGTTGCATGGCTGGTTGAAAATAAAAATTTCACCCGTGAAAAAGCGTGTATTTGGAGTGGGCTTGGCACATGGTTTTTGGGACTCGGTACCGTCTTTTCGTTTAATATTTGGAAAGATGTACACTTTTTTGAGCGTACTATTTTTCAATTACTCGATTATATTACTGCCAATTTAATGCTCCCAATTGGTGGTTTTTGTATTGCCGTGTTTGCGGGATGGATTATGCACCGAGATCATACTCAATCAGAGCTCCAAATGCCTTGCAAGCCCAGTTATGAACTTTGGCGCATTTTAGTGCGCTATGTTGCGCCTGCTTCTATTTTCTTGGTCTTTTTGCACGTCATTGGAGTGCTTTAAATGACGCGCATTGAAAAAACAGCGTTAGTCAAATTTTCAGCGCAACAAATGTTTGATTTGGTCAACGACATTGAATCGTACCCGCAATTTCTTCCATGGTGCAGCCAAAGTCGCATCATTAAGCGTGAAGGAAATATTGTGGAAGCGGAATTATCGATTTCAAAAGGTGGCTTTCAAAAAGCTTTTTCAACGCGCAATGAACTCGATATGGGCAAAAAAATGACGGTATCACTCATTGATGGTCCTTTTTCACATTTGGCAGGTGTTTGGCAATTTCAACCGTTGCGTGAAGATGCAAGTAAAATTGTATTTGACTTGGATTTTGAATTATCGGGAAAGCTCGCTAGCTTGGCGTTTGGCGCGGTGTTTAATCAAATTTGCAACACCATGGTAAGTTCATTTACACAGCGAGCTAAAGTTGTATACGCAAATGATTAATGCAGAAGTTGTTTACGCAACGCCAGAACGCCAAATAGTAATGCCTGTGACATTGCCAGAAAATTGCAGCGTTATAGATGCTATTTCTTTATCGGGCATATTGCCTCAATTTGATGAACTAGTGCGGCAAGATATCGCATCGCTTAACGTCGGTATTTTTTCCATTCCCTGTGCGCTTGATCGTGAAGTGAAACAAGGCGATAGAATTGAAATTTATCGCCCACTGCGTCACGACCCAAAAGAGGCGCGTCGAATGCGTGCCAAAAAGTAGATTGCCGAAAAGATGTTAAGCGAATTTTCACTTATTGAGAAATTCTTCAAACAAAAAAAACACCTAAATGGGCATACTAATTTAGGGATAGGTGATGATTGCGCCTTATTATCTATTCCTAGTGGTTACGAATTGGCGATTACAACTGACACCATGGTTGAAAATGTCCATTTTTTTGCAGATGCCGATCCAGCGCAACTTGGGCATAAATTACTCGCCGTCAATTTAAGCGATTTAGCGGCAATGGGGGCAAAACCTATTGCGGTGACATTAGCGTTAACACTGCCTTATATTGATGAAAACTGGCTGCGTCAATTTTCAAGTGGATTTTTAGAGCTAGCAAGGCAGTTTTCCGTCGATTTAATTGGCGGTGATACGACGCAAGGCGCATTAACACTCACCGTTCAAGCAATGGGAATTGTGCCCAATGGACAAGCACTCAAACGCTCTACCGCACAAATTGGGGATGCCATTTTTATGACGGGAAATTTAGGGGATGCGGGATTGGGTCTTAAAATTAAAAAAGGCTACAGACACGAAGACGCTCAAGAGGCTTTAAATCGATTTCATGCCCCCATGCCTCGGATAGAGACTGGTTTGGCTTTGCAAGGCATTGCAAGCGCGTGTATCGATATTTCTGACGGGTTATTGAGCGATTTGGGGCATATTCTCAAGCAAAGTGAAGTGGGTGCCTGTGTCGAATGGGAAAAATTGCCACTTTCTTCATCCGTTCAATCTTATATAGAACACACTGGCGACGTCTTAATGCCACTAATTGGCGGTGATGATTACGAATTATGTTTCACTGTGCCAGAAAAATTAGTCCATTGCGTTCCAGATAATTGCACACAAATTGGCACCATTGAAGCGCAATTGGGTTTGCGTTTAAAAAAATCAGGTCATATTGAAACACTCACAGCAAAAGGTTATGAACATTTTTCTTGAAACTTACGGCAAAAATCAACTCACGCCAAAAAGTATATTAACCAACCCCACGTTATTTTTGGCGTTCGGATTTGGCTCAGGACTCGTCAAAAAAGCGCCGGGAACGTGCGGCACAATAGCTGCGATTCCTGTTTATTTATTGGCAGCGCAAACGTCTTTTGAAATATACAGTGTCTTAACACTGATATCGATGATTGCAGGCATTAAAATTTGTGGCGATGCGGCTAATTTGCTTGGTGAACATGATTTTAACGGCATTGTTTGGGATGAGGTGGCGGGTTACTTAGTGACACTTTGGTTTGTGCCATTGAGTTGGGAAGCCGTTTTAATCGGGTTTGTTTTATTTCGATTTTTCGATATTCTCAAGCCATTTCCCATAAAATGGGTCGATAAACACGTTCATGGCGGCGTTGGTATTATGTTTGATGATATTTTAGCGGGTATTTTTGCAGGTAGTTTACTACTGGCATTTGAACTTTTGGGAATGAAGGAAATTTTTAGCACATGACAATTCAAGCTTATATGCAAACCTTAGGACAGCAAGCAAAAGAAGCGGCACGCATCCTAAGTCACACAGAAACCCATACGAAAAACCAAGCGCTTATTGCAATTGCCAGCGCATTGCACGCTAATCAGGCGCATGTTATTGCTGAAAATCAAAAAGATTTAGATGCTGGAAAAGCAAGTGGTTTAGATTCAGCGGCGCTCGATAGATTAACGCTCACACCAAAAAGTATTGAGGCCATGATTGAAGGTCTACGTCAAGTTGCCGCCCTACCCGATCCTGTTGGTGAGATTTCCAATTTAAGCTATCGCCCAAGCGGAATTCAAGTTGGACAAATGCGCGTCCCACTTGGCGTGATTGGCATTATTTACGAATCACGCCCCAATGTGACGGTTGACGCTGCGGCGTTGTGTTTAAAATCCGGTAATGCGTGTATTTTGCGCGGAGGCTCTGAAGCGATTCACTCAAACCAAGC
>CAJBJW010000386.1 GCA_903953455.1 uncultured Pseudomonadota bacterium
CACATATACTGCCATTTATACCGACAAAAAAATTGGATGTCAACGGACATTATCAAACATTCTAGGCAATAAAAAACCCGCTGAACCTTTCGAATCGCGGGTTTAATGGACTTCCTAGAACAGCTTTGGATCTTTATTTGGTGGAGGCGGGGGGAATTGAACCCCCGTCCGTAAGCACTCCGCCACAAGGTCTACATGCTTATCTCGTTCTTTGATTTAGCCTGTGACATTCCGACGAGCCAAAAAAGTCACAAGCGATTCCGTAGAGTTTTAGCGCATCCATTCCGGACAGACTTCAGCGCGATCTTATGTAAATGACCTCTGAGCGTCCCGAGGGACTCCACCCGCATAAGCACAGATGGTCAAAGGAATGGTGCTGGGTTTAAGCAGCTAGAGCCATTGAGTAGTTTTCGTCGTTTGCGAATACTTAAGTTTCAGTAGGATTTACGAGGTGTACTGTCCTCGACATGCACTCTAGGTTTCGCTACCCACGTCGAAGCCATGTCGCCCCCGTGTGTATAACCAGTAGAATACACGATAGAGCGCATGAATTCCACTGTTTCTCATCGAATCCCATAAAGAATTCGTTTACTGATAAAACACCGTAAAATCATTTAGGGTATTGTGCGCTTGCGCTAAATGTTCAGATTCAAACGCATTCACACCAACGCGCGAGAAATAAAACGCTTGATCAGCTAAATAATTCCCTACTGCGCGAATTTCGCCTTGATAAGCGTGGCGATTGCGAAGCATATACGCTTGCGAAAAACTGCGCCCGTCCGCGAAATCCGCTACTGCTAATTCGATCAACGCTAATTTTGGCAAATCTTCCACGAGTTGATTCACATCATCCGTCGGCGCAATACGAACACCTAAATTACCTTCATGAGTAATTAGCTGATTCTTTTCACTTTGCCAACGCGCAAGTGATACGCAAATATTGCCAGAAGCAAGAGGCTCATCGTCCGCCACATAAGTCCAATGATTATCAATAAGCTGCTTATTTTTAATGACTTGCATACACTTTCTCCTTGAAAGGGTCAATGCCAACACGTTTTACCGTTTCCAAAAAGCTTTCTTCATCTAAACGGATTTGAATGTAAACGTTTAAAATCGTTTCGACAGCTTGCGCGACATCAGCTTTTGGAATAGACGGCCCTAAACGCTCACCAATAGCCGCTTCATTGGATGATGAACCGCCTAACGTAAATTGATACCATTCAACGCCTTTTTTATCGACACCTAAAATACCAATATGCCCCACACTTTGATGCGCACAGCCATTCATACAACCTGAAATATTGATATTCACATCACCAATATCGTGCAGATAATCCAAGTTATCCAGCACGTTATTTATGTCTTTGGTGATATCAATTGAACCGGCATTTGCCAAAGAACAAAAATCAAGTCCAGGACAGCAAATAATATCTGTTGCCATGCCAATGTTCGGCGTGGCTAATTTTTGCGCCGCTAAGGCTTGCCAGAGAGCAAATAAATCTGCTTGTTTGACATCAGCAAACACAAAGTTTTGACGATGCGTACTGCGAATTTCACCAAAGCTGTATGTCACAGACAAATCGGCGATCGCATCAAGTTGCTCAGAGGTTAAATCTCCGGGTGGGGAGTCGGGTGCTTTGATAGATAAAAAGACAATGCGATAGCCGTCAACTTTATGCGCTTGCGTGTTATATTTTAACCATGTTGCAAACGCGCTGTTTCCTTCTCTATGCGCGGCAAAAGTCGAGTCCTGCGCTGCATTTTCATCATAATCAAATGGCGTAAAATGCGCTTTCATCGCGGCAAAATAATCGTCACTAACTTCTAAATTATCTCGAATCAATGCCCATTCGGCATCCACTAATTGCGTGAATTTTTCAAGTCCAGTTTCTTTGACGAGAATTTTAATCCGAGCTTTATATTTGTTATCACGTCTGCCTAGTAAATTATAAATACGCAGTATCGCTTCCAAATACGACAGAATATGTTTTTTCTCTAAGAATGGACGAATCACCTGCCCAATAACGGGTGTACGCCCTAACCCGCCGCCAACAAATACTTTAAAACCAATTTCGCCTGCATCGTTTTTCACTAAATGTAAACCGATATCATGAAATTGGGTCGCTGCACGATCTGTCGTTGAACCACTGACGGCGATTTTGAATTTGCGTGGCAAATAATCAAATTCGGGATGCAACGTTGTCCATTTACGAATAATTTCGCAGTAAGGACGTGGATCTTCAATTTCATCCGCGCAAACACCCGCTAAATGATCACTAGTCGTATTACGCATACAGTTACCACTCGTTTGAATGGCGTGCATTTGCACTTGCGCAAGCTCGGCTAAAATATCGGGGATTTGCTCTAATTTTGGCCAGTTATACTGCACATTTTGACGGGTAGTCACATGACAATAATTTTTGTCATACGTACGCGCAATGTGTGCGAGTGTATGGAGCTGTTTTGCGTTGAGTAGTCCGTAAGGAATGGCGACGCGAAGCATGGGCGCATGAGTTTGAATATATACACCATTTCTAAGACGAAGCGCTCGAAAGCCGTCTTCAGAAATCTCGCCATTTAAAAACTGCTCTGTTTGCCGCCTAAACTGCGCGACGCGTTCTTCAATAAGAATTTGATCGTTATGATTATATTGGTACATAAAAAATGGTTTTTAGACCCTATAAAAAAGCCAATAAAGTGAGTAGCAATCATATACCCCACGTCATAAAATGACAAAATTTATTAGTTGGTGATACCATAATATGTTGATGTGCGTTTTAATTTATTAGAAATAAAGGTGGAGGATATATGAAGTTTGTTGTTTTAGCATTGTTAACCTTACTTGTGCCGCAATTGGCACTTGCTGAAGGTTTTCAGAATTTAGATATGACAGGAACTGAGCGCGGTATTTACACTGTGTTGATTTTCTTGATTGCTTACGGTTTTGTCATGACAGAAGAATTTACGCACATGCGTAAATCAAAACCAGTGATTTTAGCGGCAGGGATTATTTGGGCGCATGCATCAATTTTAGCGCAACAAAAAGGCGTTCCTACGCACGAAATGCACTTAGCTTTTGAGCATGACGTCAAAGAATACGCTGAATTGATGCTGTTCTTACTTGTAGCGATGACCTACATTAACTCAATGTCTGAGCGTAATGTATTTGAAGCGCTTCGTTCATGGCTAGTCAGAAAACAGTTCGGCTATCGTCAATTATTTTTAATCACAGGCATCATTACATTCTTCTTGTCTGCGGTTGCCGATAACTTAACAGCAGCACTCCTTGTTGGTGCGGTTGTGATGGCAGTCGGTGCGGATAATGAAAAATTTGTCAGCATTGGTTTTGTTAACCTCGTTATCGCAGCGAATGCGGGTGGTGCGTTCTGTCCGTTTGGTGACATTACCACGCTTATGGTATGGCAAGCTGAATACGCAGAGTTCTTTGATTTCTTTAAATTATTCATTCCTTCGGTTGTCAATTATGCGATTCCTGCTGCGATTATGTACTGGGCAGTTCCCAATGAACAACCCAAAGAAACTAGTGAAGCAGCAGTTCAACTCAAACCCGGTGCATTAATTATTTGCTTTATGTTCCTTTGCACAATCGGCGCAGCGGTTAGCTTTAAACAAGTACTTCATCTTCCTCCTTTCATGGGCATGATGACCGGTTTATCCGCATTAATGTTATTTGGTTACTACTTGAAAATGCAAGCGCATAAAGCAGGTGATCACAATGGCTTTGATATTTTCAATAAAGTCATGCACGCAGAATGGGATACCTTGTTATTCTTCTTTGGTGTGGTCTTTGCGGTAGGTGGTTTAGGTTATATTGGTTACTTGGAATTATTATCTAGTGCCATGTACGACGGTTTAGGACCCACAACCGCTAACATTTTAGTGGGTTTAATTTCAGCGATTGTTGATAACATTCCTGTGATGTTTGCTGTTCTTAACATGGGCGTTGATATGGACTTATATCAATGGTTGCTTGTCACGTTAACAGCAGGTGTGGGTGGTTCATTATTATCTGTTGGCTCTGCTGCGGGCGTTGCATTAATGGGTCAATCAAACCGTAAATATACGTTCTTTAGCCATTTAAAATGGACTCCTGCCATTGCTGCGGGTTACGCTGGTAGTATCTTTGTGCATTACTTGATTAACGGTTAATTTTTTAGCGTTTATTCAAATCCATAAAAACGCCCCGTTTATAGTCTAAACGGGGCGTTTTTTAGTTTAATACCGCTGACAAATGAATTCAATACCACTTCGTGACAATATACTAGCCATCATTAAAATGTCGCTTTTTAGGACGTAACCATTATGAAAGATGATAACTATCCAAGTTATGCGCGTTTTAAAGATATTTCGATTAGTGAGCGTATTTTAAATACGGTCTTTCTTTTAACGATTGGCCTAGGTTATTTAGCCGCACTTGCGAATATGTACTACACACATCAAGGCTTAGACGGAAAAGCAGGACTATCAGTCGATGACGTGGTGATTAGTTACTATGGTTCAACAACACAGACACGTTTGGGCACGGCAGTAAAAGGCATTATGGCGCCAAATTTGAAATTCAAAAGTGATCAAGATGTGATTTTGAGCTGGATACATTCTGGCGCAGATGAAGCGGGATATAATGAAAAAGTAGCGCCTATTTTAAATCGTGATTGCGTTTTATGTCATACACCAAGCATTAACCCTTCTCTGCCCGATTTAACCAATTATGCAGGCGTATCTGAAGTGGCGCATTCGGGAGGCGCGACCATCCCTACCCTTATTCGTGTATCGCATATTCATTTGTTTGGTATTGCGTTTATTTTATATTTTATCGGTCGAATTTTTCTACTTTGCGAAATTAACGTATTCGTCAAACGTGCGGCAATGATTATTCCTTTTGCTGCTATGCTCCTAGACGTTGTATCATGGTTTATTACCAAAACTATTCCAGAATTTGCCTATGTGGTCATTTTCAGTGGCGCGCTGATGGGACTTTCCATGGGGCTTCAAATCTTATTGAGTATTTATCAAATGTGGTTTTTTTCAAACGACAAATAGAGAATTTTAATGGATCGTTGGGTTATTTATGCTTTTATTTCAATGTTCTTTGCAGGCTTTACATCGGTCATCGCAAAGCAAGGATTAGTTGGGATTTCAGCAGAATTAGGCCTAACCATTAGAACCATTTTTGTTTTCTGTTTTGTTACTCTTTTTGCGATACTGGCAGTAACAACGAGCGAATTAAACTTGCTACGCAAAGAAAATTTTATCTGGCTCGGGTTATCAGGTGTTACTACTGCACTATCATGGATTTTTTACTATAAAGCGCTTAAATTAGGTGACGTTGCGACTGTTGCATTAATTGATAAAGGCAGTGTTATAGTTGCTATTTTCCTAGCATGGTTAATACTCAAAGAAATCATTACAGTCCGCATTATTTTCGGTGCGGGCTTGATGTTGTTAGGCCTTATTATCATTACAAAGAAATAATAGATTCAACGATATATATTCATTTACAGTTTCTATTTGCTGATGAGTTTATTTTCCTCCACGCTTCACGCACAAGCATCGCTATCTTTTGAACCTAGAAAACATGAACAATTATTAATACTCGCACCGCACTCAGACGATGAATGACTCAGCATTGCAGGACTTGCTCACCATGTTTTGATAAATGATAGTGACGTTCGAAAAACGTTCGATGACAATCTCGCGACTCAAGCTAGAATTTAAACAATAAAAAAGCCCTGTAAAATATTCACAGGGCTTTGTTGGATGCGACGTAAAAAGATCGATTATGCGTTTTGTTGCTCTTCAAGCTCTTTAATTGCTTCTTTAATGCTCAGTCTAACGCGACCTTGACGGTCAATTTCTAATACTTTGACTTTCACAACATCACCTTCATTTAAGCGTTCACTGACTTTTTCAACACGCTCATCTGAAATTTGTGAAATATGCACTAAACCATCTTTACCCGGTAAAATTGTCACGAATGCACCAAAGTCCATTAAGCGAACCACTTTGCCTTCGTAAATTTTACCCACTTCAACTTCAGCGGTAATTTCTTCGATTAATCGACGTGCTTCTTCGCCAGCGGCTTTATCAACGGAAGCAACTTTAACGACGCCGTCATCAGTCAAATCGATGCTCGCACCGGTTTGTTCTGTAATGCTGCGAATAGTTGCGCCACCTTTACCGATAACTTCACGGATTTTGCTTGGATCAATTTTAAACGTAATAATACGCGGCGCGA